>DATLJG010000281.1:0-2954 GCA_035538995.1 Hyphomicrobium sp.
GCTTCTTCCGCCTCGGCCCGGGACGGCCGGCGAACGGGGAGGGGCGTGACGTCGATCGCGAGTGAACTGTTTTTCATCAGAGCCTTTACAGCTTTGGGAGTATCGCCGATCTCGCATTCCGGACCGGCGCAGCCTATATAAGGGCCCCTATAATACAATGTGCCGGGCGCTTCGACGAGTGTCGCGGCCTTGTGACAATCAGGCCGACATGGTTGAACTCGACGAAATCTACAATTCCCGCATTCTGGAGCTGGCCGGCGCGATTTCGCGCACCGAGCGCCTTGAGCACCCGGACGCCCAGGCCACGGCCCATTCGAAGCTCTGTGGATCGACGGTCACCATCGATCTGTCTCTCCGCGACGGTCATGTCAGTGATTTCGGTCAGTCGGTTAAGGCCTGTCTGCTTGGCCAAGCCTCGGCGTCCGTCATGGCGCGGGAAATCGTCGGTTCGACGCCCGATGAGTTGCGCACGGTCGGGCGTCAAATGCGCGCGATGCTGAAGGAGGGCGGTCCACCGCCGAACGGCCGATGGAGCGATCTCTCGGTTCTGGAGCCGGTTCGCAACTACAGGGCCCGGCAGGCTTCCACCCTGCTTGTGTTCGATGCCGTCGAAAGTGCCCTCGCCGATATCGAGGCGCAGCGCGGCGCTTCCGGCGATCAATAACCTTTACGCTCGAATTCTCCGAGAGGGTCCGCCCCGCGGCTGGCTCTAGCGCAATGTTAGTGCTGTTCTGAGCCTCAAGGCGGGAACGGTGGATGGCATTGCTCCGGAACATCAGCAGCAAACCTGACCACCGACATGTCATTTTGGCAATCTTCAAGCGGATTGCCGGAGAAGGTCAAACTCGGGGTGGAAGTCCGCGCCGCCTCCGCGTATTGCAGTCATGCGCTGCCTTGGGTTGGGCGCGCAGCGAAGCAGAAGCAGGTCATGGGAGAATTGAATGTCGGCGGATAGCGGCAGTGGCGACAAGCCAGCCAGGGAAGCTCATTCGCCGATGGGGGCGATCAAATGGGCTCTGATCGCCATCCTCGCGGTCCTCGCGATTTACGGTTTGCAGGGCAAGTCGTCGGCCGAAAGCCAGCTCGCAGCTCTGAAGGGCGAGGCCGACTCCCTGCGCAAGCAGGTCGATGACGCCGCCGATGCGCGCAAAGCCTCCCAAGACGAAATCGCCCGCCTGAAGACCGCCGAGGCCGACGCCTTGCGTCAAGTCGAAGACGGTAAGGCGGACGTTTCGACGGCGATGGGCAAGGTTTCCGAGCTCGAGACCAAGACGCAAGGCTTGGAGAAACAAACTCAGGATCTGAAGGCGAAGCTGACGGCCGCCGAGACCGAAGCCGGAAGTTTCAAGACGAAACTGGCCGCCGCCGAAGACCAGGGTTCGAAAGCCAGACTGTCTCTCGATGCGGCCAACAAGGCCAAGGCCGATCTCGAAAAGTCGAAGGCGGAAGCCGAAAGCGCCAGGGCTGCAGCGGAAAAAGCCAGGGGCGATGCAGAGAGCGCCGTCGCATCGCTTCAAAAGCAGCTCGACGACCTGAAATCTCAATTAGCGGAAGCTCAAAAGGCGCTGTCCACGGCCAAAGCCGCCGCCCAGCCGCAACCGTCGCCCGAGGCGGAAACACCGCCTTCGCCATAACGGCCCGTTGGCCGATGGGCGTGAAACCCCCTTGGTTCACGGCGGAGATTGCGCTTTGCTGACGATCGTGGGCAAAGCCGTCCCACCGGAGCCGGACGACGTGGCAAATCCTATGAGCCGGATCGGCAAGGCTGCCTTGAAAGCGCCGATCCACGTCTATCGCTACACGTTCAAGCCGCTGGTTGGCGGCCAATGCCGCCACTGGCCGACATGCTCGGACTACGGCCTGCAGGCGATCGAGTTGAACGGGGCTTGGCGCGGCTTCTGGCTGACGCTGTCGCGCTTCGTCCGATGCGGACCCGGTGGCACGCACGGCGTCGATCCGGTGCCCGACATCAGATCGGAGCATCACACCTTCACACCCTGGCGTTACGGCCGCTGGCAGTAAGCGCAGTGCTCATCGGTTAAGTCCCCTCATCCGCCCCTTCGGGGCACCTTCTCCCCAAGGGAGAAGGAAAGAAAAGCAACTCATCCTCTCCCGGAACGGGAGAGGATGCCCGCAGGGCAGGTGAGGGACTTGGCGCGTGCTTATAGGCGAAGCCGCGTCACGACGTCCGCGTGTCGCCTTGACTTGGAGGCCGCCGCCCCCCATTAGCGGTTTCGAAATCGTCTTACGCCGCGCCCGTTGGCGGCGAGTGAGCAAAGGAGGCCCGAAATGACAGACGTCACCATTACGTTCCCCGATGGCAAACAGCGCCAGGTCCAGTCGGGAACCACGGGCCTCGAAATCGCCAAATCGATTTCTCCGTCGCTCGCCAAGCGCACCGTCGCCATGCAGCTCGACGGTGTGCTGTCCGATCTTGCCGATCCGATCACCAAAGACGCTTCGATCAACTTCGTCGCCCGCACCGATCCGGCAGCCTTGGAGCTGATCCGGCACGACGCCGCGCACGTCATGGCCGAAGCCGTCCAATCGATCTGGCCCGGCACTCAGGTCACTATCGGGCCGGTGATCGAAAACGGTTTCTTCTACGACTTCGCCAAGCAGCAGCCGTTCGAACCGGAAGACATTCCGAAGATCGAAAAGAAGATGGGCGAGATCATCGCCAAGAACGCGCCGTTCACGAAGGAATTCTGGTCGCGCGAAAAGGCGAAGCAGTTCTTCCGCGACAAGGGCGAGAACTTCAAAATCGAATTGGTCGATGCCATTCCGGCTGGCGAAGACCTGAAGATCTACAAGCAGGGCGACTGGCTCGATCTCTGCCGTGGTCCGCACATGACGTCGACGGGTCAGATCGGCAAGGCATTCAAGCTGATGAAATTCGCCGGCGCCTACTGGCGCGGCGACAGCAACAATCCGCAGCTGCAGCGCATCTACGG
>DATLJG010000282.1:0-11944 GCA_035538995.1 Hyphomicrobium sp.
TCATCATCGTTATTGTCGGATTGTTCGGACTCGGATGCGAAGCCCTCGGCATCGTCCGCCGACTGCGTTTGCTCCGACTCGCGGCCGCGATCACGTCCGCGCCGTCCACCCCGGCGTCCACGCCGACGGCGCTTGTTCGGCCGTTCCTCCGATCCATTGCCTTCGGCATGGCCAGCATTTGCGCCGTCATCGACAGAAGGCTGATCTTCCAAGCCCGCAATTTCCGCGCCCGCTTCGTCGGAGTCCATCTGCGCATCGTCGTTTGCAGCGGCGTTCGCGTCGTCATTGGCTTCGTAAGCGAAACGTTCGCGATCGTCTCCACGATCACGGCCACCTCTGCCGCGACGGCGGCGGCGACGTCCGCGGCGTGCACCGCCTTCATCTCCGTCGTTGCGTGCACCATTGCGCTCCGGGCCGACATTTTCGTCTTCATCGTACACTTCGACGGTGGTCTCGATTTCCGACGCCGTGTAAGCCGGTTCGTTATCGCCGTCGAAGCCCCAGTCCATGTTGACGGCAGCACGTTCCGCGCGCCGGACGGGCGCATGGGTTGCCGCCGTGCGTTCAACGGTGAAGTTGGCGCCCTGCATGCGGTCGCTGCCGAGCACCGTAATGGTGTGGCCGTGCCGAATTTCCATATCGGCGATATAGGGACGCTTGCTGTTGAGAATGTAGAGTGCGACCGCCGATGTGGTCGTCGCGATCAGCGGACCGTTTGCTCCGGCCGTGATGACATCCTCGATACCGCGCAGCACCGCGAGGGCGACGCTTTCCGTCGAGCGGATGATGCCGGTACCCTGGCAATGGGCGCATTGCGATGTCGAGCCTTCGAGCACGCCGGTTCGCAGGCGCTGCCGCGACATTTCCATCAGGCCGAAGTGCGAGATGCGGCCAAGCTGGATGCGTGCCCTGTCGAAGCGCAAGGCGTCCTTGAGGCGGCGTTCGACGGCGCGATTGTTGCGCTTCTCCTCCATGTCGATGAAGTCGATGACGATCAGGCCGGCGAGGTCGCGAAGTTTCAATTGCCGCGCAATTTCGTCGGCGGCTTCGAGGTTCGTCGCCAGCGCGGTTTCCTCGATCGAGAATTCGCGTGTCGATTTTCCCGAGTTGACGTCGATGGCGACCAGGGCTTCCGTCTGATTGATGACGATGTAACCGCCCGATCTCAGCGTCACTTGCGGCTGAAACATCGCGTTGAGCTGGCGCTCGACGCCGTAACGGGTGAAAAGCGGGGTCGGATCTCTGTATGCCACCACGTTCTTGGCATGGCTCGGCATCAGCATCTGCATGAAGTCGGCAGCTTCCTGGTGGCCCGCGTCGCCCGCGACAACGATCTCCTCGACGTCCTTGTTATAGAGGTCGCGGATCGACCGCTTGATGAGATCGCCTTCCTCGTAGACGAGGCTTGGCGCCGTCGACTGGAGCGTCAGATCGCGAACGCTTTCCCACAATCGCAGCAGATACTCGAAATCGCGTTTGATTTCCTGCTTGGTCCGTGCGGCTCCGGCCGTACGAATGATGAGGCCCATGCCCTCCGGAACCTCGAGTTCCTGGGCAATGGACTTCAGACGGCGGCGATCCTGCGGGTTGGTGATCTTGCGCGAGATGCCGCCGCCACGCGCCGTATTCGGCATCAGCACGGTGTAACGGCCGGCGAGCGACAGGTACGTGGTGAGAGCTGCGCCTTTGTTGCCGCGCTCCTCCTTCACGACCTGGACGAGAATGATCTGCCGCCGCTTGATGACTTCCTGGATCTTGTAGGTGCGCGGCCGCCGGCGCTGACGCGGACGGGAATCGCTGCGCATTTCTCCGTGAGCAGGCGCGTCGTCGTGAGACGCAATCGAGTCGTCGCCGGTGTCTTCGTGGGCGTGCTCGTGCTCGTCGTCGTCAGCGTCAGCGTCAGCGTCAGAATCCGCGTCAGCGGCAGACTCATCGTGCTGCGCATCGTCCGTATGATCGTGATCGGAAGCGGACGCTTCGACTTCGGTGCTCTGCGCTTCGTCCTGCGACTGGGCATCGTCCCCGGATGAAGCGGCTTCAGATTCGGTTTCCGGGGCCGGTTCCGAGCGGATGTCGTCGGTTCGGTGAACGACGGAGGCTGCGACCTGTACCGTCTCCTCGCCGTCCTCGTCGCCTCCGATTTCCTCGATGTGCTCGTCTTCCTCAACATCGACGATGTGCGAGGAGCCGACGTTGTCATCGGTGGGCGTCAGGTCTCCGAAATCGTCGCCCGGAGATTCAGGACCGGAATCGCTCGTGCCGCTGCCGCGCTGTCCACGGCGGGCCAAGGCTTCGGCGCGCCTGTCGGCGGCCGCTTCGAGTTCAGCTTCGGCGGCTGCTTCCTCGTCGAGGAGGGCCTGCCGGTCGGCCACCGGGATCTGGTAGTAATCCGGATGAATTTCGTTGAAGGCGAGAAAGCCGTGGCGGTTGCCGCCGTAATCGACGAAAGCAGCCTGCAGCGACGGCTCAACGCGCGTGACTTTCGCGAGATAGATATTACCGCGCAGCAGCTTGCGTGCGGCGCTTTCGAAATCGAATTCCTCTACCCGGCCATTGCGTTGAACCACGACCCGAGTCTCCTCGGGGTGCGTGGCATCGATGAGCATTTTTGTATTTGACATTGATCGAATTCCTTGGCGCGCCGAAGCGTGTCGCGACCTAAACCACTCATAACGGTGGCAATTGCGCGGTTCGTACGGCGGCGCATTGAGTTGGGGGAATGTGGGAAGGTGGAAACCGGCCGGGACGCTTTCCGCAGCATTCCAGTTCTGGCGGCGCGCGTGCGGCTCACCCTAACAGCCACGGGGGACGATCGGACGATCGCCCGAGCCGTGCTGCTGTGAATGGTGCGAGTTGTCGTCATGGCCTGTCGGTAGTGCCCGGCGGCGCGTCTGGAAAAGCAAGACGCTGGCCGGAAAAAGGGTTCTGCGACGCCTCGGCGTCGCGTTGAGGAAGTGGCCGCCCGTGACCGATGCAGTACCCGAGAACGGACCGAAGCGACCGGCACAAAGTCAGTCATCCTTGACGTGGCCGCCGGAGGCCGGTCGTCAAAGCGCATTTTCCCGAGCGATGCTGATACTCCCGTACGCTCGCTCCGAGCCGATGCGATCCGTGTGGGCTTGATTACCTGTGAACGCGGAGCTTTCTGATCCGCAGCAGGCCGATCGAGCCACACAAGCGCTTACCGAGCCATCCCAAAAAAGGTGTGTCTTCAGCGCCACCGAATATGGTGAAAGTCTACGAGGTCGCCCCCAGACTGGCAAGTGATATAAAACACGAACTAGGAGAAGGCCTCAATACTGGGCCACAACTTAGAACGTCTCTGAAAACAAAGCCTTAACGCGCACAGGGGAGGGACCGGCGTGTTTTGGCGGCGAGGGGCCAGGGGCATGGCAACACTTGCAGAACGTTTGTGGAACGGCGGATGGCTGCGAGTCATCGGCCTGGGCTTGGTTTTGCTCTTCAGCGCCGAGCCCTCCCAGGCGGCGTCGAAACCGGCCGTTGAGGCGACGGCGGTCCGATTGATCGACAACGGCAAGACCACGACCTTCGAGCTGACCATCAGCCGGGGCCTTACGGCTCAGGCGTACACACTTGCCAATCCGTATCGGGTGATCCTGGACCTGCCCGATCTGAAATTCCGGCTGCGCGCCGAGGACGGCCGGAAGGGGCGAGGCGTCGTCTCGGCATTCCGGTTCGGATTGTTTGCCGAGCATCAGGCCCGCGTGGTGATTGATACAACCGGCCCGGTGCGCATTGCGTCTGCGGGAATGACGCGCATCCCGGGGAGCAAAGCGCTGAAGCTCGCCATCGTTATGGCCCCGATGGATGCGGCCGCATTCGGGGCAGGAACCGGCGCGACGCTGGCTGCGGCATCGCCGGCGGATTTCGCGCTCAATACCGCCCCGCCGGAGCGCGCCGACAGGAAACATAAAGAGCACGCAAAGCCGGTCATCGTTATCGATCCGGGCCACGGCGGCATAGATCCGGGCGCCATCGGGGCGAATAACGTGGCGGAGAAATCGATCGTCCTTTCCGTTGCTATGCAACTCAAGTCGGCCTTGATGAAAACCCGGCGCTATGACGTCAAGTTGACCCGCTCCGACGACGTTTTCATTTCGCTCGACCAGCGATTGAAGTTCTCGGCCGACCACGACGCCGACCTTTTCATTTCCCTGCACGCGGATTCGATCGAACAGAAGTCGCTGAAGAATCTGGTTAGCGGCGCGACCGTCTACACGCTGTCGAACAAGGCTTCGGACGAGCAGGCGCGGATCATGGCTGAAAAGGAGAACGCCTCGGATCTCATTGCGGGTGTCAATGCGGTCGATGACGGCAACGACGAAGACGTCAGGAACATCCTGATCGATCTTTTGAAGCGCGAAACCTCCAACTTTTCCTCCGATTTTTCCCGGGTTCTGGTTACGAACCTGAAGCAGGCGGTTACGATGTCGCGAATTCCTCGGAAATCGGCCGCATTCAAGGTGTTGAAGCAAACGCACGCGCCGTCGGTGCTGGTCGAACTCGGCTATATGAGCAACGTGACCGAGGAGCGGGAAATGATGACGATCGCGTGGCAAACCAAAGTCGCTGCGGCAATCTCTTCAGCGGTCGGTACATACTTCGACAAGAGGACGGCGAGGCATCGGTGAACGTGTTTGGGTGGATGGCCGATGTGCTGCCACAATCCCTGCTAATGTGCGTAGCGCCGGGTTGTTTTTGCTGCGCCGCGGAAATAAACGTAGGCCTTGTCACCCCCGGAAGCGTAAGCCAGCGATAGACCAACGGAATTTGCGATTTGATGCGCGCGCCAACGCCGCCGCCTGCGGCGCCCCGAAAACGGAAGAAACGGCGCAAGAGCCTGCTGCTGAGTTTTCTCGGCTTCAGCTTCGCGACCTTTGTGGTCCTTTTCGTCGCCGGATCGGCGGGAGTCGGATTCCTCGTGTGGCAGGCGTCACGCGATCTGCCGGACTACGAAAGCCTTTCGAAATACGAGCCGCCGGTGATGACGCGCATCCACGCGCACGACGGATCGCTCATTGCGGAGTTTGCGCGCGAGCGCCGAATCTTCGTGCCGATCAATACAATTCCGAAGCGGATTATCGGGGCTTTCCTATCGGCTGAGGATCGCCGTTTCTACGAGCACGGGGGGCTCGATTTTCAGGGCATCCTGCGCGCCGTCTTCGCGGCCGTCGAAGCCAAGGTGCATGGATCGAACAGGCGTACGCAAGGTGCCTCGACCATCACGCAGCAGGTCGCCAAGAACTTTCTATTGACCAACGAGCGTTCGATCGAACGCAAGATCAAGGAAGCCATCCTCGCCGTTCGCATCGAGAGCGCCTATTCCAAGGACAAGATTCTCGAACTTTATCTCAATGAAATTTATCTCGGCATGAACTCGTACGGCGTCGCGGCTGCGGCGCTCACGTACTTCAACAAAGAGCTCAAAGATTTGACGATCGAGGAAGCGGCGTACCTTGCTGCTCTTCCGAAAGGTCCGAACAACTATAATCCTTTCCGTCAGAAAAAGAGAGCGACCGAGCGGCGCGACTGGATCATCGGCGAGATGGCCGAGAACGGCTACATCACGCCGGAAGAAGCGACGGCGGCCAAAGCGAAGCCGCTCGTCGTGAATATCCGGCCTAGCGGCGCACATATCTCGACGGCCGAGTTCTTCGCCGAAGAGGTTCGCCGCTGGCTGCTTGCGAAATACGGCGAAGACAAACTGTATGGCGGCGGCCTGTCGGTGCGAACGACGCTCGATCCGCATCTTCAAAAGCTCGCCCGCACCGCGTTGGTTGACGGACTGGTCAAGTTCGATCGTAAGCGCGGCTGGCGCGGGCCGGTCGCCAAGATCGATATTTCCGGTGATTGGGGCGTGGCGCTCGGCGCCATCCGCAGCCCATCCGACATTAAGCCCTGGCGCTTGGGTGTCGTTCTGGAAACCCAAAAAGCCAAGGCCATCGTCGGCTTCAAACCGGCACGCAAGCAGGATTCGACTCTCGCGAAAAATCGCGAGGCGGTCGAAGTGTCTTTCGACGAAATGAAATGGGCCGCCTTGCAGCACGGCAAGAAAATCAAGGCGAATTCGACGGCGGATATTCTGAAGCCCGGCGACGTCGTTTACGTGGCTCCGAAAGACCCGGACAACATCCAAGGCGCCTGGCAGCTGATGCAGATCCCGAAGATCGGCGGCGGCCTGGTTGCGATGGATCCCTACACGGGGCGCGTGCTCGCGGTGGTGGGCGGCTTCTCCTTCGATGTGAGCCAGTTCGATCGCGTCATTCAGGCGAAGCGACAGCCGGGTTCATCGTTCAAGCCATTCGTCTACGCGGCGGCCATCGACAATGGCTACAAGCCGACATCCGTCATTCTCGACGCGCCGATCGAAATCGATCAGGGGCCGGGGCAGGATATTTGGAAGCCCGAGAACTACGACGAAAAGGAAGTCACCGGTCCTGAAACGCTCAGGTTCGGCATCGAGCATTCGCGCAACCAGATGACAGTTCGCCTGGCGCAAGATCTCGGCATGCCGCTGATCATTGAATATGCAAAGCGGTTCGGCATCTACGATGACATGCTGCCGGTGCTGTCGATGTCGCTCGGGGCCGGCGAGACGACGCTGCTCAGGATGGCGACGGGATATTGCATGCTGGCGAACGGCGGCAAGGAGGTGAAGGCCACCTTGATCGATCGCATTCAGGATCGCTACGGGCGCACCATCTGGCGCCATGACGAGCGTCAGTGCATGGGGTGCACCGCCGATCACTGGGCGCACCAAGCCGAGCCCGAGTTGATCGATGACCGGCGGCAGATTCTCGATCCGCATACAGCCTATCAGATGACGTCGATCCTCGAAGGCGTCGTGCAGCGGGGCACCGGCAAAGTTCTGCGTTCGCTCAACCGGCCTGTCGCCGGAAAGACCGGTACGACCAACGAAGAAAAGGACGCTTGGTTTCTCGGCTATACGCCGAACCTCGTCGTCGGCGTTTATATCGGCTACGATACACCGAAGCCGATGGGCCGGGGTGGCACGGGTGGCATGATCGCTGCTCCCGTCGTTGGCGAATTCCTCAAGGACGCTCTCGACAAAACGCCGCCGGAACCATTCCGCGTGCCGCCGGGAATCAAATTCGTCCGCATCGATCTCAAGACGGGGTTGCGGGCGACCGCCGACGATCCGAATACGATCATCGAGGCGTTCAAGCCGAACGAGGATCCGGACGACGGTACCTCGATGATCGGATTTGCGAATGCGACGGCCGATGCGTCGGGAGCCGGGGCCGGAATGCCGCCGCCGAACCAGGATGCGTATTCTCGTTCAGCGCCGCCTCCGCCGCCGCAGCAGCGGATGGACGGAGGTCTCGCGCCCAACGGCCTGTGGTAGGAACGCGCAGCGCGCATTGCCGCGTTGCCCGCTCTTACGTTTACAGTCCTATCCGCTCTGACTATTACCGTGCGATCTTACTCCTGACATCATACCGCGCCGGTTGCCGGCGCCGGCTTTCGGAGGTTTCCATGCGCGCAGAAGCGCAAAAACTGGCTGACGATATCGAGGAGGCCATTGCCCTCCTGAGGAGGTCTCTTTGACTGGGAGACTGCTGAAGACCGGCTCGCGTCGCTGAACGCGAAGGCCGAGGATCCCAGCCTCTGGAGCGACGCGAAAAACGCTCAGAAGATCATGCGTCAACGCAATTCCCTGGACCGTGCCGTTTCCGACTTCAAGCGCTTGCAGGGCGACTATGCGGATGCCGTGACTCTGATCGAGCTTGGTGAAGCCGAGAACGACGAAGCGAGCATTAGCGAAGGCGAGTCGGCGCTGAAGCGCATCGATCAGGAAGCGCATCTGCGTTCGGTCGAGGCCATGCTGTCGGGTGAGGCCGACGCCATGAGCACGTACGTCGAGGTTCATGCCGGCGCGGGCGGGACGGAGAGCCAGGACTGGGCTTCGATGCTGGCGCGCATGTACGCGCGCTGGGGCGAACGGCGCGGCTACAAGGTGAAACTCATCGATGAAAGCCCTGGCGAAGAAGCCGGGATCAAGTCGGCGACGTTCGAGATCGACGGTGACAACGCCTTCGGCTGGCTGAAGACGGAAGCCGGCGTGCATCGCCTGGTGCGTATCTCGCCTTACGATTCCAATGCGCGGCGTCACACGAGCTTTGCGTCGGTTACCGTTTACCCGGTGATCGATGACACGATCGAAATCGATATCAATCCCGCCGATGTCGACATTTCATTCGCACGATCGTCGGGCGCGGGCGGTCAGCACGTCAACCGAACAGAATCGGCGGTGCGCCTCGTGCACAAGCCGTCGGGAATCGTCATCTTCGCGCAGGAGCAGCGTTCGCAGCACCAGAACAAGGATATCGCGTTCCGGCGGTTAAAGTCGCGACTCTACGAGCTCGAACTCAAAAAGCGCGAAGCCAAGGCCAATGCCGATCAGGCGGCCAAGACCGATATTGGCTGGGGGCATCAGATCCGTTCGTATGTCTTGCAGCCCTATCAGCTCGTCAAAGACCTGCGGACCGGCGCGCAATCGACGAACCCCAGCGAAGTTCTGGACGGCGACATCGATCCGTTTATCGAAGCGGCGCTGTCGCAACGCCTGAAGGGCGGCGGCGAAGCCGTCATCGTCGACGATCTGGATTAAACGGCCGCGGACCGGCGAGCGGTTAAAGCTCGCCGGTGAGGAATTGGGCGCGGCCCAATCCGAACGACCAATCCTCGTCGGTGCACGTCACCATGTTGATCATGACGTCCGTCGGCGCGATGCCGCACGTCTTTTCGAGGTCTTCGACCACGAGGCGGTAGAAGTTTTCCTTCTCCTCCCTCGTTCGTGGCCGGGTCGTGACCTGGACGAAGACAAACTTTTCCGTGCGCGGGATGTCGAGGCCCGTGTCCTCCATCAGCATCGTCGCGGGATCGTGCTCATGGACGACCTGATAGCGATCGCGTTCCGGAACTTTGAAGGCGGCGAGCATGGCGCGATGGAGCGTATCGAGGAGAGTCTTGCGCTCGGCTTCGGTGCGGCCTTTGTAAAGGTCAATTCTCAGGAGGGGCATGGGCAAACCTTTCAAGTGCGCAATTGCCAACTGCGCAAGGAACATCGCCGCGTGAAATACCCGCCTTCGTCCAAATGCTAAAGCTGGAAATCGCCGCGCGGCAGGATGCGGCAACCTGGTTGGTTACTGGCCCGGACGGAACATCGATCCGCCCATCGGCGTCGAGTAATAGCTGCGGCTTGGCGCCGGTGGTCTGATTTCCCACGGCGGCCGCGTCGAATCATCGTCCGAACTGTCGCTGCCGTGCGACGTCACCCCGAACTGCAGGCCGCCAAGAGATCCTTTTGTCAGCTCGTCGGTGGAATCCTGGAACTGAGCCGAGCCGTCGGGATTCGTCCCGCCAATTGACGTGGTCTCGAAGGCGAACGCCGAGCCAGAGAGGCTAATCGCCGCTGCGAAGGCCGCGCTCGCGATAAGACGATGAATTCGCATATGCCACTCCCGCATGCATATCACGCGCACTCTAGCCGCGCTTAGCCGCCGTTTGCGGACGCATGTTGGCGCAATTTCTCTTTTTTATCCTGTGTGACCCTGATGTTACGGCTCGTCGGCTGTCGAAGGCGCCGCTTTGCGTCCGCGCCAGAGCGTTGGCAAGCGTTGCGATGGTTTGGATTTCGCCTCGGCGTTGGTTTTGGCATCGAAATTCCGCTGCGCCTTTTCGACGGCAGCACCATTCCGGTTCGCCCATTCAGCAAGGCCTGTGAGCGTGCCGATGAGCGTGCGGCCGAGTTCCGTCAGCTCGTAATCGACGCGCGGCGGTATGGTCGGATAGACGGTGCGCGTCACCAAGCCGTCGCGTTCCAGTCCGCGCAGCGTGAGAGTCAACATGCGCTGTGAGATGCCGCCGATGGTGCGCCGGATTTCGTTGAAGCGCATGGGACCATTTTGCAGCAGGCCGACGACATACACTGTCCACTTGTCGCCGATACGGGCGAGCAAATCGGCGGTCGCGCGGCAGTACTCGGTTTCATGTTTGATACCGGGTTTCAAAAAAGTGCCTCCTTGTGCCGGATTTCGCGGTCATCAATTTAGCGTTGGTCACAAAATGTGACTGACGGATGCCCGGCTGTCAAACGGTCCGGCTTCCGCCCGATCCCTTGCGATTGGAGCGCACAGATGAAGTTACTGCACGTCGATTCAAGCATCCTCGGTCCGAACTCGGTCAGCCGGCAGTTGTCCGCCGAGATTGTTGTCGCCGAACGCCGTCGCGACCCGCATATCGAGGTCGCCTATCGCGATCTCGCGACTGCGCCGGTCGGGCATCTTTCGTCCGCGCATCTTGCGGCGGCCCAAGGTGCGGCGCCAGAAACGCAGCCCTTGCAGCAGGACATCACCTCCGGTCAAACGGCGCTCGATGAGTTTCTTGCCGCCGATGTCGTTGTGATTGGTGCGCCGATGTACAACTTTGGCGTCCCCAGCCAGCTCAAGGCGTGGATCGACCGGCTTGCGGTCGCGGGCAAGACGTTCCGCTATTCGGAGAAAGGAGCCGAAGGCTTGGCTGGCGGAAAGCGCGTCATCGTGGCGTCGTCGCGCGGTGGATTTTATGGTCCGCAAACGCCGATTGCATTCCTCGATCATCAGGAAACCTATCTGCGCGGCATTTTCGGTTTCTTCGGCATAAATGACGTGACCTTTATCCGTGCGGAAGGCGTTGCGGCGGGACCCGAGCAACGGGCGCGCGCGATCGAAACGGCCAAGGCCGAGATTGCAGGACTCGCTGCCTGAGGCTCGCCAGCGATAGATCTGGATTCGGGCAGGCATTAATCGCGTAGGCCGCGACGGCCTGCCATTTCGGTACATTCGTGCTAAAGCCGCGGGAATCGAAGCTCTTCTTGTGGAATTCCCGCTGCCGATGCCGCCCGATCGCCTCCAGCTCATCACGTCCGACGGTTTCACGGACTATGCCCTTCTCGATTGCGGCGCCGGGCGCAAATTGGAGCGCTTCGGCGCCGTCGTCGTGGATCGGCCGGAGCCGCAGGCGCTGTGGCGGCCGCATCTTCCGAAAGCGGAATGGGCGAAGGCGCATGCGGTCTTTTCGGCCTCCGGCGAGGACGACGAGAAAGGCAAGTGGCGTGTCGACAAGCGTGTGCCCGATGCCTGGCCGGTCCGCATCGACGGAGTCACGATGCTTTGCAAGCTCTCGGGCCTTTGGCATCTCGGCCTCTTTCCCGAGCAAAATCCGCATTGGGATTGGATGCTGGAGCGGCTGGCGGCTGTCAAAGGCGAGCGGCCGCGCGTCCTCAATCTCTTTGGCTATACGGGAGCAGCGTCCTTGCTCGCCGCCAAGGCGGGAGCCGAGGTCACGCATGTCGATGCCTCCAAGAAAGCCATTCAATGGGGCAAAGAAAATCAAACGGCCTCAGGTCTCGATGCCGCCAAAATCCGCTGGCTGCTCGATGACGCGGCGAAATTCGCGGCGCGCGATGTTCGGCGCGGCAAGACCTATCATATGATCCTCGTCGATCCGCCGAAGTTCGGACGTGGTCCCGAGGGCGAGGTCTGGGACCTATTCAAGAACTTGCCGCCTCTGCTGGAAGACCTTGCGAAGCTGCTGGCGCCGGAGGCGGCGATGGTGCTGACGGTTTACGCCATTCGTGCATCGGCCCTCGCGTTCGATCAATTGCTGCGCGAAGCTCTCAACGGCAAAGGTGGCAGTTTTGAAACTGGCGAGCTTGCGATCCGCGCCCGCAGCGGTCCGCTCGTGCCAACGTCATTGTTCGTGCGCTGGAGCGGCCAGCCATGAACGCACCGAAGCCGATCACCAGCTTGACCAACGATCGCGTGAAAGCCATTCGGGCGCTCGAAATGCGCAAGGTTCGCAAGGAGACCGGGCTTTTCGTTGCGGAAGGCGCGTCGCTGCTCGTAACCGCGCGGGACAA
>DATLJG010000283.1:0-5871 GCA_035538995.1 Hyphomicrobium sp.
CTGTTCGAGGCAGGACTGATCGAACGCTTCCGGGAAGGGAGCTGGGTCTACTTTCATATTTCGGATCGCCAGCCCGGTGGCCGCTTGGCGCTTCGCCTCGTTGCGGACGTCGATCCCGCCGAGCCGTCCGTCAGGCTTGACCGCGAACGCGCCGATGCACTGAAGCGCGAACGCGAGGGCGCGGCGCAGGCCTTTTTCGAAAAGCACGCCGCCGACTGGGATCGCATTCGCGCGCTTCATGTTTCCGAACGCGAAGTCGAAGCCGCGATGCGCGAAGCGCTCGGCGACGGCCCGTTCCATTTCCTTCTCGATCTCGGGACCGGGACCGGACGCACGCTCGAACTCTTCGCCGACCGTTTCGATCGCGGTCTCGGCATCGACGTCAACCAGGCGATGCTCGCCTACGCGCGCGCCAAGCTGAAGACCAACGGCTGCACGCGCGCCCAGGTGCGCCACGGCGATATCTATGCGTTGTCACTGGCCGATCGGCAGGCCGATGCCATCGTCATGCACCAAATTCTGCACTTCCTGTCCGACCCGTCGTTGGCGATCCGGGAGGCGGCGCGCGTTTTGGCTCCGGGCGGCAAGCTGCTGATCGTCGATTTCGCTCCGCATGAACTCGAATTCCTGCGGACCGGAGAGGCGCACGAACGCTTGGGCTTTTCGCACGATCAGATCAGCGGCTGGCTCAGCGACGCAGGCTTGGTTCCGAAATTTGTCCGCGATCTGACCCGCAAGCCGGGAGGTAGCGAAGATATCTTGACGGTCACGCTCTGGCTCGCGGAGCGTCCGAACGATCCATTTGCACAATCGAACCGTAATGCCGCGATCACCGGCACACTTGAGGAGGCCCGCTGATGGCGCAGAGCAACGAACGTAAGAGCAAGCTGCTCGGCTCGGGTGACATCGTTGTCAGCTTCGAGTTCTTTCCGCCGAAGACCGAGAAGATGGAGGAGACGTTATGGTCGTCGATCTCCCGTCTTGCGCCGTTGCGGCCGGAGTTCGTCTCAGTGACCTACGGGGCGGGCGGTTCGACGCGCGAACGCACGCACGCGACGGTCACGCGGCTGCTGCGAGAAACGGAGCTGAAACCCGCCGCGCATCTGACGTGCGTCGATGCCACGAAGGACGAGGTCGATGCCGTCGCCAAGGCCTATTGGGACGAGGGCGTTCGCCATATCGTGGCGCTTCGCGGCGATCCGGCGCAAGGGGCTGGCACGAAATACGAACCGCACGCGGGCGGGTATAAGAATGCCGCCGATCTCGTCGCCGGTCTGAAGAAGATCGGTAATTTCGAAATCTCCGTCGCGGGTTATCCCGAGAAGCATCCCGAGAGCATTTCGGTCGAAGCAGATATCGAAAACCTGAAAGCCAAGGTCGATGCCGGAGCCGATCGCATCATCACGCAATTCGGTTTCGATAATGCGTATTTCCTGCGCTATCTGGAGCGTGCCCGCGCCGCCGGTATTTGGGTGCCGATTTCGCCGGGCATCGTCCCGATTCACAATTTCAAGCAGGTTGCCAGCTTCGCCCAACGTGCCGGGGCCAGCGTGCCCTCGTGGATGGCGCGCCGGTTCGAGGGTTTGGAGGACGACAGCGCGACGACGCACCTCGTGGCGGCAGCCGTCGCCACAGAGCAGGTGATGGATCTCGTCGACGAAGGTATCAAGAAATTTCACTTCTACACGCTCAACCGCGCCGATCTGGTCTATGCGATTTGCCACTTGTTGGGACTTCGTGCCGCCAAGGCCAATGCAAACGCGAATGCGGCGTGATTTGAATTCCAAGACATGCGAGGCGTGACATGAGACGTAAGCCGAGTTGGGCTGCATTGGAAGAAGCCGCGAGCAAGCGCATCCTGATCATCGATGGTGCGATGGGCACGATGATCCAGCGGCACAAACTGAATGAGGAGCATTATCGCGGCGAGCGGTTTGCCGATCATTCCAAGGATGTCAAAGGCAATAACGACTTGCTCGTGCTGACGCAGCCGCAGGTCATCGAGGCGATTCACGGCGAGTATCTCGCTGCCGGCGCCGATCTCATCGAGACGAACACCTTCAATGCGCAGCGTATCTCGCTTGCCGACTACCACATGGAGGAGTTGGGCTACGAGATGAACGTTGCGGCGGCGAAGCTCGCCAGGAGCGCCGCCGACGCATGGAGCGCCAAGACGCCGGATAAGCCACGCTTCGTTGCCGGTGCTGTCGGTCCGACCAACCGCACGGCGTCGATTTCGCCGAAAGTCAACGATCCCGGATATCGCAACGTCAGCTTCGATGAGCTGCGCGAAGCCTACAAGGAGCAGGTGCGCGGGTTGATCGACGGCGGCGCCGACATCATTCTGATCGAAACGATCTTCGATACGCTCAACGCCAAGGCGGCCGGGTTCGCGACGCTCGAAGCCTTCGAGGAAAAAGATTTGGAACTGCCGATCATGATCTCGGGCACCATCACGGATCGCTCGGGGCGGACGCTTTCGGGACAGACGGCGGAGGCCTTCTGGTATTCGATGCGTCACCTCAAGCCGTTCTCGATCGGCCTCAACTGTGCGCTCGGCGCCGAGTTGATGCGTCCGTATATCGCCGAGTTGGCGCACGTCGCTGATGTTCGCATTTCAGCCTATCCGAATGCCGGTCTTCCCAACGCGATGGGCGAATATGACGAAAGCCCCGACGAGATGGCCTGCAAGGTCGAGCCGTGGCTTGCCGATGGGCTGATCAATGTCGTCGGCGGATGCTGCGGCTCGACGCCCGATCACATCGCGCATATCGCCAAGCATGCAAAAGGCCACAAGCCGCGCGCACTTCCGAAAATTGCGCAGCGCCTGCGTCTCTCAGGTCTCGAACCGTTCGTTCACGGGTAAGACGATCGAAACACTGTCCTCTCCCGAAACGGGAGAGGATGCCCGCAGGGCAGGTGAGGGACTTGGATTAGTTGATGTCCGTAGAGCAATGACGAACTTATTGATAAAAACCGCAAGGGTTCTGCGCAAACGTCAGACCGATGACGAACGTCTGTTATGGGCCCGGCTGCGCGACCGCCGGCTGAATGGGCTAAAATTTCGTAGGCAAGCACCGTGCGGGCCATACGTTGCGGATTTTCTCTGCGAAGCAGCTCGATTGATTATCGAACTCGATGGATCGCATCATGGCGCGCAAAATGAGATGGAAGCGGATGTCGCCAGAACGCAGCATCTCAATAGTCTGGGCTACCACGTCCATCGTGTCTGGAACGTAGATTTCAAATCGAATGTGAGCGGTGTGCTCGACGAAATCGTCGCAATCGCCACGCACAGACTCAGCCCCTCATCCGCCCCTTCGGGGCACCTTCTCCCCAAGGGAGAAGGAAAGAGAACCAACTCGTCCTCTCCCGGAACGGGAGAGGATGCCCGCAGGGCAGGTGAGGGACTTGGACTTTCTGCTAACGCGATGAAGGGCGAATTCGCCAGGGATATTTGAAATGACCACAGCCAATGCCGCGCAGTCCTTTATCAACGTTGGTGAGCGTACGAACGTCACCGGATCGGCCAAATTCCGCAAGCTGATCGAGCAGAACGATTATGCGGCGGCGCTCGCCGTCGCGCGTCAGCAGGTCGAAGCCGGTGCTCAGATCATCGACGTCAATATGGACGAGGGGTTGCTCGACTCCGAACAGGCGATGACCACTTTCCTCAATCTCATCGCCTCCGAGCCCGACATCTCGCGCGTGCCGATCATGATCGACTCTTCCAAGTGGAGCGTCATCGAGGCGGGACTCAAGTGCGTCCAGGGTAAGCCGATCGTCAATTCGATCAGCATGAAGGAAGGCGAGGGGCCGTTTCTCGAACACGCGCGCAAGGTCCGGCGCTATGGCGCGGCCGTCGTCGTGATGGCATTCGATGAACAAGGGCAGGCCGACACGACCGAGCGCAAGGTGGCGATCTGCGAACGCGCCTACAAGCTGCTGACCGAGAAGGTTGGCTTTCCGCCCGAAGACATCATTTTCGATCCCAATATCTTCGCCGTTGCGACGGGCATCGAAGAACACAACGGCTACGGCATCGCGTTCATCGAAGCCGCGCGACAGATCAAGGAGAAGATGCCGCTCGCCCATATCTCCGGCGGCGTCTCGAATTTGTCGTTCGCGTTTCGCGGCAACGAACCGGTGCGTCAGGCGATGCACTCGGTCTTCCTCTACTATGCCATTCAAGCCGGCATGGACATGGGCATCGTCAACGCCGGTCAATTGAGCTTGTACGACGACATTCCCGCCGAATTGCGCGAGCTGTGCGAGGACGTCATCCTCAACCGCCGTGCCGACGCGACAGACCGCCTGCTCGAATCCGCGGCGAAGTTCAAAGGCGAAGGCGGCGCGAAGGCCAAGGAAAAAGATCTGTCGTGGCGCGAGGCGCCCGTCGAAGCCCGCCTGTCGCACGCGCTCGTCCACGGCATTACGGATTTCATCGAAGCCGATACCGAAGAAGCGCGCGCCAAAGCCGAGAAGCCGCTGCACGTCATCGAAGGCCCGCTGATGGCCGGCATGAACGTCGTCGGCGATCTCTTCGGAGCCGGCAAAATGTTCCTGCCGCAGGTCGTCAAATCGGCCCGCGTGATGAAGCAAGCCGTCGCCTATCTGCAACCTTACCTCGAAGCCGAGAAGAAAGCCTCGGGCCTCGATCAGATGCCGTCTGCCGGAAAAATCCTGATGGCGACCGTCAAGGGCGACGTCCATGACATCGGCAAGAACATCGTCGGCGTTGTTCTCCAGTGCAACAACTACGAGGTGATCGACCTCGGCGTCATGGTGCCGTCCGCCAAAATTCTTGAAACCGCGAAAAAAGAAAAGGTCGACATGATCGGCCTATCGGGACTCATCACGCCGTCACTCGACGAGATGTGTTTCGTCGCGGCGGAGATGGAGCGGGAAGGCTTCGATTGCCCGCTGTTGATCGGCGGCGCAACGACAAGCAAGGTGCACACCGCCGTCAAAGTCCATCCGAACTACCATCACGGCCAGACCGTTTATGTGCTCGACGCCAGCCGTGCCGTCGGCGTCGTATCGAAATTGTTGTCGGAAACGGAGAAGGCGCCATTCATCGAGAGCATCAAGGCCGAGTACACGAAGGTCCGCGACACGCACCTCGCCCACGAGGCGCGTAAGCAGCGCATCACTTTGAACGCCGCGCGCGACAACAAGTTCAAGATCGATTGGGCCGCATTCAAGCCGGTGAAGCCGAGCTTCCTCGGGGTCAAGGCATTTCCGAATTTCAGCTTGGCGTCGTTGGTGCCCTACATCGACTGGACACCGTTTTTCCAGGCGTGGGAGCTTTCGGGACGCTATCCGCAAATTCTCACCGACAACAAAGTCGGCACCGAGGCCAAGAAACTTTTCGACGATGCTCAAATCCTGTTGAAGCGCATGGTCGAGGAAAAATGGGTCACGGCATCGGGCATCGTCGGATTTTGGCCGGCCAACAGCATCGGCGACGATATCGAAGTCTATGGTGATGACACCCGCACGTCGCAAATCGCAACTCTGCACACGTTGCGCCAGCAGATCGCCCGCGATCCGTCACGCAATCGCGCCCACACCGCGCTTGCAGATTTCATCGCTCCGAAAGAAACGGGTGTCGCCGATTACGTCGGAGGTTTCGCTGTCACGGCCGGGCTTGGCGAGGAAGAAGCGATCGAGAAGCACATCAAGAAGACCGACGACTACAACCGCATCATCGCCAAGGCGCTGTGCGACCGTTTTGCTGAAGCGTTGGCCGAAGCCATGCATCACAAGGTGCGCAAGGAGCTTTGGGGTTACGCCAAGGGCGAGAAGCTGACGAACGACGAACTGATCCTCGAAAAGTATCAGGGCATCCGGCCGGCTCCCGGATATCCG
>DATLJG010000284.1:0-1796 GCA_035538995.1 Hyphomicrobium sp.
GCCGGCTCAAATTAATATAAGGCTCTTACAGCGCTCGATGATATCGGAAAGACGCTGGCACGATCTGGCCATATGCTTCTGTGGTGTCGTGGCAATACCGAGCAGAAGCCCCGATCGTCCAGACGCTGGCCGTGTATACCATACCGACAATGGCGACGGTGCCATTCCGAACGTGAGGGCTTCTTTAGCAATCGAGATATCCGGCGCGCCATCAGGCAATCTCAACAGTGCTGCCAAACCCGCTGTTGTTACGCTCAGAGCGTTGACGTGCAACTGAAGACACTCCAGCAGGGCGTTACGCTGAGCGGAGTACGCACGCTTGGTCCGTCGAAGATGGCGAAGATAATGCCCTTCGCGCATGAATTCGGCCATCGCAAGCTGCACGGACGGCCCGGGAGGCGGCGAGAGACATGCCGCGACCTCCGCGAAGCGAGGCAACAGCGAAAGCGGCGAGACAAGAAAGCCGAGCCGCAAAGTGGGGCTGACGGTTTTGCTGAAGGAGCTAATGTATATGGCGCGCCCGCCGCGATCCAGTGAGGCCAGCGCCGGCGCGGGTCTTCCGATAAGCTGAAGCTCACTCAGATAGTCATCCTCAATCACCCACACGCCTTCTTGAGCTGCCCAATCAGCAGACGCAAGCGGCGTTCGAGCGAAAGAGTGACGCCAAGCGGCGCCTGCTGTCCCGGGGTCACGACAACCAGTTTCGCGCCCGGAGCGCGGCGCAACCCATAATCGACGTCGATGCCCCCGGCGTCGACCGGTATCGGCACAAGCGACAATCCTGCGAGTTCGAGGCCCCGACGCGCGAATGGGAAGCTGGGGTTCTCTATCCAGGCCTTCTGTCCCTCGAGGCCGAGCACGCGTAGCGCCAATCCGAGGCCGTTGCTGTATCCGCCGGTGATGATGATCTGCGATGGCAAACATTCGACCCCCCGCGCAATGGCAAGATAGGCAGCGATTTCCCGGCGTAGTTCAAGTTCACCGCAGGGATCCGGGTAAATCGGTACTGCGCCAGCTTCGGCGCGCACGGCACGGGAACGGATTCGCGCGAACAGCGTAGCAGGAAAGATGTCTGCTTTTGGAACCCCCATCTGGAACATGGCCGGTCCCTGGATCATTTCCTGGTACATCTGCATGAATGAGCCAAGGTCGGGTTGCTTTTCCTGCCGGCCGATTCCGCGAGGTCGATCCGCGACATGGGTTCCAGCCGCCCGCGAGGCGACGATGAGCTGCGCGGCGGAAAGCTTTTCGTAGGCAATGCGCACGGTGCCACGCGCGACCCCGAGTTGTGCAGCGAGGTCTTGCCAAGATGGCAAACGCACACCCGGCGCGAGCACACCTCGCCGCGGCGATATTGTTTCGGATTTGCTCCGTTATTGGTGTCTTCGCAGAACGGTCTATTTTCAGTTGGAATTGCTTGGTCATATCCCGTGGTATACGATTTTTGTGCGTTCTTGGTGCTTTTTTTCGACCCAGACAGAGCGCATTTGCTCGGGCGACAGGAAAGGACAACGATAAGGAGCACGACCATGAAAGTGCAATCCGTACTCGGCGCTGCGTGCGCCGCCGTTGCCATCGCAATTGTTCCGCCTGCCTTGGCGCATGATAGGGGTGACCATGTCACCAAGAACTTCGAGCAAGCGATACCGAACATCCCCGGCAAGTCGCTGATCTCCTTCGTCGTCGACTATCCGCCAGGTGGCGCCTCGCCTCCGCATACGCACGCGAAGTCGGGCTTCATCTACGCCTACGTCATTTCCGGAAGCATCGAATCGAAGGTCAACGATGGCTCAACC
>DATLJG010000285.1:0-9468 GCA_035538995.1 Hyphomicrobium sp.
CCGGCCGCAAAAAGCTCGTGGGCATATGCGTGCTCGGGATAGACGTAGGATGCGTTTATTCCGGTATGGATAGATCCAAGCAGGGCGCTTTCCAGCGAAGACGTCTCCGCGATCTCGGAGCGCGCGCGACGTAGCATATGGCGTATAGCGTTTAAAATCGCGGCTTCTTGCATCCACGATGGGCGATCACGATCAAACGGAAGTCGTTCGACGGCTGCCCGTTCTTCGAGCGTTAGAGGTTTCGCACGAAGCGCCGAAACGTCGCCGGATAAGTCCGAAAGCGCTTCAGAGACGCGCGTTCGATGAATCAAACTTTCATGCAAGCGGGTGGCAATTCTGAATTGCGGATCATCGCATTCGGTCAAGTACGGAAGAAACAAAACCAGTTCGTCGTCGCTGACATCGGACCAGCTTCGCGGGTACCACAGGGTTGCGAGCGGACATTCGACAAACCCATCGCCCCAAAGCGGTTGAGTTGCGCCGTCTGATCGACGTTTGACGTTTAGCGCGTGGGTGACGACGCTTGCGACGCCTGCAAACATCCAAGGCGCTCCATTCCGCCGAAAGCATTTTCCGGCAGGCTAGAGGCTGGTTCGCGCCGGTGAAACGTCTCCAATAGGCGTAGCGGATGCAGGCATTCAGTGACCGTTCGGGGGAGAACGAAACGCGCGCGCGGTTGCGGTTTTATAGATCGGCGTTCAATTTCGCGAGCCACGCGCGAACGTCGGCGGGGCCGTTGAAAGACGACTCGGAGCTGGTGAAGTTTTCTCCGGCAACCTTCAGTCCGAAACCACCCAAGGCTTCGGCAGCGCGGAAAGCCTCGATGTCGGCAAGGTCGTCGCCGATCATGACGGGTATGCGGTCCGTGAACTGAGAAAGCCCAGCCAGTTTGCGCAAGGCGACGCCTTTCGACATTCCAACGGGAAGAATTTCGATGATCTTGCGGCCGCCGCAGAGCGTGAACTGCCCCGGGTATTTCGGAATGAGGGCTTCGATTGTCTCTAACAGCGGTTCGCGCAGGTTGGGCACCAGTCGGTAATGCATGGCAATACCGGTGCCCTTGTCCTCGGTGACGATGCCGGGCATGGCCTCGCCAATGGCGCGCAGGTCATTCAGCAACTCCGGATCGAGAGCCGGAGCCACGGAGGCTATCTTCCCGGTGGCCGTGGTTCGTATCTCGGCACCGTGAACGCCGGCGGCGGCGAACCTGAGGGGGGTCAGCAATTTGTCGGCTTCGGCAATCGGGCGCCCGGTCACGATCGCCAGTGCGCCGGACAAGCGCTCGCTGGTCCGCGTCAGCAAGTTGGCAAGACCGGGCGGAACATGGACCATCGATGGCGTCAGGGCCATGTCGAGCAGCGTGCCATCGATGTCGAGATACAAGGCGATGGGTGATCGTTCAGCGAACAGTTTTTCGACGGCGGCGCGCGCCGATTGAGCTTGTTCGCGCTGCGACCGGTCGAGGGTATGCAAAGTGTCATTGTCCTTCAGTTGCTGCATCAGATGTGATTGCTCCTAGATCGACCAGCTATAGAGGGCGACGGCTGTATTGCCCGCGCTTTCTAATTCCTCCTCGAGCTGAGAGGAGGTGAGCAGGCCGGTTTGGGTGTCGACGTATTTGACAACGCTGGCCGCGTTGAGGACGGCCGCACTCAGCGCGCGAGCGACATCTCTCGTTTGCGACAGATAGCACGCGAATGTTGCAGAAAATGCGTCTCCAGCTCCCGTGGTCGCCGCTGCGACGACATGGGGCGCTTCGCGAAAGTGGAGGTCATGGCCTTTGGCGATGAATGCTCCGTTGGCGCCGTCGGTGAGAACGACCGTGCCGACGCCGACCTCGATCAGCGCGCCTAGGAATTTCACGAGGGACATTTCATATCCGCCGTTTCGCAATCCGCGCTTTGCCAGGGGAGGGATGGGGTCGCCACTCCTGACGGAGAGCGCCGCTCCGCCGTCGCCGAACGATTGCAGCAGCCGGGGCATCAGCGCTTGCGCTTCCGAGCGATTGACGCAGAGAATGTCGATGTGCTCGAGACTTTCCCAAAAATCATCGTAGCGCGCCGTGAGTTGCCGGACGCCAGGATTGACGGCCAGTTCGGCGCCAGCCGTTTTCGCGCGTTTGACGATCAACGGGTAGCAGTCGGCGGACTCGTTGCTGAGGTTAGCGACGTAGACTAGGTTTTTGCCGTCGAACGCATTGGATGGAATATCGTCGGCGGCGAGCCGCGTGTTGGCCCCACGGTAGGTGAACACCGCCGCATTGCGATCGTGCGATGACACGATGACGGAAGCGCCGGTCGGGGCTTCATCGTCCACCGCGATCCAATGCAGATCGACGCCTTCCTCCGTCAGCCGATCGAGGATCGTCCTGGCCTTGGCATCCTTGCCGAGCTTGACGATCGTCGAGGTGGCATGTCCGAGGCGCGCCGCCGCGACCGCAGAGTTTATTGCGCCGCCGCCGGTGCTCGTCGAAATCTGGTCGGCTTCGGTTTTCAAGCCTTCCTCAAGCA
This sequence comes from Hyphomicrobium sp., assembly GCA_035538995.1. Lineage (GTDB taxonomy): Bacteria > Pseudomonadota > Alphaproteobacteria > Rhizobiales > Hyphomicrobiaceae > Hyphomicrobium_B. The sequence goes on from DATLJG010000285.1 coordinate 2,511, forward strand.
ACAGATATGAGCTGTCGGCATTGAGCATTTTCATTTGCTCAATTCTGTCGCTGGCTATGGTGATGATGGTGTCCACCATTGCTCCGCCGATGGTGAGAACATTCATCGACGGGCCTGTACTTCAAAGGGAGGTTGCCGCGCGGCGAACCAGCGATCGAGTTCGGCATGCCAAAGCCGGGCGCCGCCAGCGACTCCGGAGGAAGGCGCGACGACGGTGGCCCAGGACGGCAGAGCAAAGGTGAGGCGCCGTGAATTGCCTCCGCCGAGATAGAGCCGATCGCTGTTCGTCAGCGCGTGGACGGCATTGATGACCCGTTGCGCGCGCTCGTTCCAGGCCTCAAGCCCGATTTCGAGATAGGCGGCGTGCCCGATGTATTGATCATAGCTGCAATCATCGCAGGCGTAGTGCTGGCCGAGTTCAAGCCCGAAGAATGCGGAACCGTCGATAAAAAGTGCACACCCCATTCCGGTTCCGAAGGTGATGACACACTCGCGCCCCGGGCCTTTCGCAACTCCCAAGCCGTAAACGATCGCGTCATTCAGGATGCGAACCGGCGCACCGAACGTGCCGTGCAGGGCGGTTTCGAGATCGAAATTTTTCCAATGCTGTGTGCCAAGATTCGGCGCCGTCACGATGCAGTCGTGACGTACGACGCCGGGAAATCCGACAGCGATACATCCAAATTCCGGTAACGGCTCGACCACACGGCTTATGAGGGCGATGATGGTCTCGGGTGTCGCGGGATTAGGCGTCGGCGTCGTCACGAATTCGGAAATCAACGTGCCGGAGTCGTCAACCACCGCCGTCTTGATCAGCGTACCGCCGATGTCGATCGATAAAACGTTCGGGTTACCGCCCCGACGCTGCTGATGTAGAAAGCGACTTCTATCGACACTCGCGGGCATCATCCCCCCACATGCGCTACTGCCGGTTTAATGCCGGGCTTTTTTTTGGCGGCGGCGCCAAGGCGTTTCATCGCCTCCGTTACGCGCGCGGACGGCGGCATGCGGCCGGCCCGGCGCTTGCCGGCTTTGACCAGCGCCGAAAAGTAGCTCTTTCCCCAGGCTTCCGAGTCGCGCGAGCGCACGACGCGATGAAGTTTTTCGTGTCGCGCGACTCGTTCATCAAGTGGCATTTCGAGTGCACTCTGCAACGCCTGGACCATTTCGTTCGGGTCGTAGGGGTTGACCAGCACGGCGTCTTTCAGTTGTTCGGCGGAGCCTGCAAATTTGGACAGAACAAGCACGCCGGGATCGGCAGGATCCTGCGAGGCGATATATTCCTTCGAGACGAGGTTCATGCCATCCATCAATGGCGTCACCCAGCCGATGCGCGAGGACCGGTAGACGTCACGCAGTTCGTTTCGCGGCATCGGACGGTGAATATAATTGATCGGCACCCAATCGAGCTCACCGTATCGGCCGTTGATGGCGCCCGACAGCGATTCAAGCTCGGCACGAATGTCGGCATAGGCTTCGACGCTTTCGCGCGTTGGTGGGGCGAATTGCGATAGGACAATGCGACGGCGGTGCTCAGGGAAATCTTCGAGAAATTTGCCGTAGGCGCGGAATTTTTGAGGCAAGCCCTTCGTATAGTCGAGCCGATCGATACCGATGATGCGATTCAAATCGGGACTCTCGGCATCGCGTTCGATCGGTGATCCAGAAAAATCTTCGGAGCTGATACCGACGGGGAAGCATCCGATATCCAACTCGGCGCCGAACGAGCGGATGCGGCCCGAGGGGAGCAACCGCCCGTGAACGCTCTGCTGGAAGAAGTCGATCAGGTTGCGGACGTCGGCGTGTGTCTGAAGGCCGATGAGGTCATAGGCGCTGAGGGCGCGGGCGAGTTCACGATGCTCAGGGATCGCGATCAGGGACTGGGCGGGCCCGACAGGAATGTGCAGGAAAAATCCGATCGGGTTTTCGATGCCCCGCTTGCGCAACTCCAGCGCCAGCGGAAAGTGGTGGTAGTCGTGAATCCAGACAACGTCGTCGGGCTCGATCAACGGAGCGAGATGGGCTGCAAACTTTTCGTTCACCGCGACGTAGCGCGAATAGTATCCGGCTTCGAACTGCGCGAGGTCGAGGCGGTTATGAAAGACGGGCCATAAAACAGAATTGGAATAGCCGAGATAGTAATCGTTATAGTCGTCGGCGTTTAACGGCATGGTCACGGTGGTATAGCCGCCGCCAGTCGTGGTGGCGGGCTGCACGTCATCCGTTTCTTCGATTTGGCCGTTCCATCCGAACCAGAAACCGCTTTGCCGCGCCAGCGCGTCGTAGATGGCGACGCTGACGCCGCCCGCTTGCGACGCCGCGTTGAAGTCGATGACGCGATTGGAAACCATTACCAGCCTGGTCAACGCGTATCCTTTCGTCTCTCTGGGAACGTCAGATCGTCATTGTAAACGGCCGCTTCGCCGCGCAATCTGTACATCACATAAACGCCGGAATTTACGGGGAGTTCCCGGTCTATTGTGCGCTGCGATCATGGGCGGATTTACCATCAGGACGCACGCCGTCGCAGGGTGACGGGCGGACATCTCCCCGGGCCGACTTTGCGAGCAATACCAGTGGTTAACCTGCCCGTGTTGAGGCTCGCAATGGGCCGGTCTTCATGCTAGCGTGAACGGCATGGAAGTTGGCTGCGGGGCGTCACGAGCGATGTGGCGAAGGCCAGAAAAAACCTTAAAACCTAAGTTGGAGAGCCGTTCGTGAGACGGATGGTTCAGCACGTCGACAATCTGGTCGAGCGCGTATTGCCGCGGATTCGACGGAAGCCGTTCGTGGCTTATCCGCTGGCAATACTTATTTTTCTGCTGGCGACGGGCATGCGTATTCTGCTGGCGACGTGGCTGCCGGCAACGATGCCCTTTCTGACGTTTTTTATTGCCGTTTTGCTGTCGGCGCTCGTGGCAGGGACGGGCCCCGGCCTGCTTGTCGTGGCGATGTCGGTTGTTTTCGCATGGAGCCTCTATCTTTCAGAGTCCCACCAATTCGGCGATTTCGATTCAATCGTTGCCTTGGCGGCGTTCGCGTTCCTGGCCCTTTTGATCGTCGCGATCGTGCACCTTCTCAATCGCAAGGTCGAAACGCTGCTCTACGAACGAGACCGCAACGAAGGCCTGTTGCAGGACAGTGCATTGGGCGAGCTGCAACTTGAACAGCTCAATGTCGAGTTGCGGCATCGGCTCAAGAATACGTTCGCTGTCGTGTCGGGCTTGATCAGCCAATCGGCGCGCTACAGCTCGGATGTTCAAAGTTTTGCCAAGGCGCTTTCCGGCCGCTTGTCCGCGATGGGAACGGCGATGGATCTCGTGGCGACGCGGAGTTTTCTTGGCGCATCTTTGACCGAATTGGTCGCCAGCACGCTGATGCCATTAGTGCCGCCGGGCGAATCCCGCATTGTGATGCGGGGACCGGACGGCATCGTGCCGGGAGATGTCGCAAACGCTCTCGCGCTGACGCTGCATGAACTCGGCACCAACGCCATCAAGCATGGCGCCTGGTCGAACGTGATAGGTTCCGTGCATGTTTCGTGGACGTTCAACCACCTCAATGACGACGAGGCGAGCTTCGAACTGACGTGGGACGAGGTCGGCGGGCCGCCGGTCGGCGAACCGGAGCGGCGCGGTCTCGGATCGATGCTGATCGACAGCGGATTTCCGAGCGCCCAGGTCGAGCGCACCTTCACAAGCAGCGGCGTGCACTGCCGGATCTCGGCCGTCGTCAAGCAAACCACGACGCTGCGAACGCGCGGTCGCCCAGCCCTGCGATCACGCTGATCTCAAGCCCTGCGCTGAAGTGTTGCCTTGAGTTGCTCTTCGCTGAAGCCGGCATCCTCGGATGCAACGACGGCCCGAGGATCGGCATGTGGCAGGGGCGCCCATGCGTCATCCCAACGGCGCGACAGCCGCATGGCGGAGTTGATCAGTCCGGCCATCGAATACGTTTGAGGAATGTTGCCCCAGAGTTGTCCGGTCGCGGAATGCAGATCCTCGCTCAGCATGCCGAAGGCGTTGCGGTGACCGAGCACGTCCGTGAACAGCTCGCGAGCCTGGTCTGTCCGGCCAATGGATGCAAGAGCATCGATGTACCAGAACTGGCATGCGAGAAACGCCGACTCCGGCAGGCCGAAATCATCCTCCGCCGCATAGCGCAACATCAAGCCGTTGCGCATCAGTTCCTGTCCGATGGTATCGCACGTTTTGATAAAGCGCGGATCCTCGGGCGCAACGAGACCGAGTTCGGCAAGCAAGAGAACACTGGCGTCCAGCTCCGTGTGGTCGAAGGCGCCGGTAAATGCGCCGCGCTTTTCGCTCCAGGCGCGCGTCAGGATTTCCGAACGAATGCGGTCAGCCCATTGGCGCCAGAAATCGGCCCGGTCGGAAATACCGAGAAGTTTTGCTATGCGCGCGAGGCGATCGCAGGCCACCCAGCACATCGTGGCGGAATGCGTATGAACGCGCTCGCGTCCCCGATATTCCCAGATGCCGGCATCCGGTTCCAGATAGAGGCGGCGTGCTTGATGTCCGAGATGTTCCAGCTGGTGAAAGAGGCTGACGTCGCCCATGCGCGGCAGCCGCTGGTCGATAAACATATGCGATGCGCCGAGAATGACGCTGCCGTAGGCATCGTGTTGGAGCTGCTTCGACGCGAGATTTCCGACACGCACCGGACCCATGCCGAGGAAGCCCTTGAGCTCGGGCGCGATGCGTTCCTCGGTCGTATCGTTGTGAACGATGCCGTAGACAGGCCTCAGCGGGCTTTCGGTATCGGCGATGATTGTCGTGATGTAATTGAGGTAGTGCTCCATCGATTGCGTGGCGCCAAGGCGATTGAGTGCCTGGATGACGAAGTACGCATCACGCAGCCAGCAAAAGCGATAATCCCATGTGCGCGGCGTATTCGGCGCTTCGGGAATTGACGTCGTGAGCGCCGCGGTAATGGCGCCGGTTTCCTCGAACGTGCAAAGCTTGAGAGAGATGGCGGCGCGGATGACTTCCGGCTGCCATTCGTAACCGATGGCGAGACCGCGCACCCACGACACCCAATAGTCGCGGGTCTGATCGAGAAATTCCCGGGACATCGCGTCGATTGCGCTCTCGATCGGTTCGTCGCCGCCAAGCACCAGGGTTACGGGGTGAGTCAACGCAAAGGGCGTTTCGTGGACGATGTAGGACACCGCGAGATCGGTCGTCACGCGGATCGGCGTTCCGCCTCCGGCATAGCGGATGTGGTTCGAGCCCTGTGAAGGAACGGCAGCGGTCTGGCCATACTCGAATGTGGGGCGAACTCGGCAAACGATGCGCGGCAGGCCGCTCAGCGGTTCGATCCGGCGGATAAGCTGAGTGGGATGGAAAGAACGTCCGAACTTCAGGAACCGTGGCGCGAAGTCCGTTATCTTGACGCTGGCGCCATTGTTGGCGACCAGGATCGTTTCGAGAATGCCTGTATTGCGCACATAGCTGGATGTCGCGGACACCTGTCCTTCGAGCACGATATCGCAGAAGCCTTTGTCTTCAGGCCCCGATAGCAGACGGCAGAACACGGGGTCGCCGTCGAGCCTTGGCGTGCACCACCAGACGATGCGCCCGCCCGGATCAATCAGCGCCGCGACGCGACCATTACCGATGGCGGCGACGTCGAGCGATGAGCGATAGGTCGTGTCGTACATTAAAACCCCCGAAAGAAGGCGCAGTTTGGAATAGGGAATAACGCCCGATTCAAGCCTTCGGTTTCGTGTTGTAATTCCGCGAGCAACGCGAGTGCGGTGGTTATGCGCAAATGCGGCGGAAGGATGGAAATCCCTCTCATACCGGGCGCGCCATTCTGCACAGTTCGCCAGACGGCGTTCCGTAAGCAGCGACGACCAATGAAATGCGGATGCGTATCACGCAACCTGGTTCGATTCATCGCGCGGCAGCGGCGGCCTTTCCATGGCTTGATGCTGCAGCCGTGACACCAGCTCCTTCACATCCGTGGGATTGTACGGTTTCGTCAGGTGCGGATATTCGCGCAGGAGCGGCGGAAGAAAGATCAAGTCATTGTATCCGGTCGTGAATGCGAACGGCACTTTGCGACGATCGAGGATTTCGGCGATCGGAGCGCTGTTGTCGGCGCCGAGATTGATATCGATCAAAGCGATGTCGAATTCGCTCTCGGTGGCGGCGCGGAGGGCTTCGGAAAACTGGGCGATGGGTCCAACGATGGTATGGCCTTCGGCCTCAAGATCCGATTTGAGTTGAAGCGCGACGAGGCCCTCATCCTCAATCAGAAGAATTTTACAACCACTTGGTGGTGGGGTGCCTGCCGTGCATTGCGGGAGAGAGCGCGATTTGGGCACAATCGCGATGTGCCGGGCGCCAACCAGCTGGGCGCGTGTCGACAGATCTCCTTGGAAGCTGAATTCGAGGCCCTGTTCGGCCAAATTCATATCGGCCTTGCCGCCGCATTCGGAGGCGGCGCTGCGGATGACCGTCAGTCCAAAACCGTTGCGGATCGGGGTCGGGCACGGTGGGCCGCCGCTCTCTTTCCAGACAAAGTTTAGCTTGTCTCCGCCTGGAGCCGGGGTGCGTTCCCAGCCTACCCGGACGGTGCCGCCATGTGCGGACAATGCGCCGTGCTTGACGGCGTTGGTGGCCAGTTCGTGGAGAACGAGCGCCATCGATTGAGCGAACTTCGACGTGAGGCGAATCTTATCGCCTTCGATCACGATGTCATTGTCGGTGCGCGAGCGGAACGGTTCGAGCGCGCCGGCGACCAATTCGTGGAGATCGACGCCGGTCCAACTGCTTTGGCGCAAGAGATCGTGAGCCGCCGACATGGCGTGAATGCGGCCATCCAGTGCCGCAGCGAATGAACCAAGCGACGTGGCGTTGGAACTCGAGAGGCGTGCGATTGCGGCGACGTTGGCGAGAATGTTCTTCACGCGATGATCAAGTTCGGCCATTAG
>DATLJG010000286.1:0-31523 GCA_035538995.1 Hyphomicrobium sp.
TGACGGGCCCGCAGCAAAGCTACCGCCGAGCACACCATAGGTAGCGAAGAGACACGCAAAGATGAGACAGTCGCTCATCAGATAGAGCCAGAAGCCGAGCATCGTGCTGCTGCCGTCGGCATGCTCGTGCTCGTCAGCCAAGTGGAAGATCGGAATCTCCAAGGCTTGGCTCCCGCTCGTCATTGTCGGCGAGTTTGCATCCATATCAGGCATGTCCCGAAAGAAGCTCAGTCCGTGTTCGCTCGGTCCGTAAGACCTGATCGACGGGAATGTTGAAGCTACGATTGTAATTGAACGTGTGCCCGATCGCTGTCGCCAGCAACGCAACGAAACTCAGGATTGCGAGCCACCAGATGTACCAGATCAGCGCGAAGCCCAGGACCATCGAGATGCCTGCGAGAACGATACCGGCGCCCGTATTCTTCGGCATGTGAATGGGTTTGTAGCCTCCGAGCGGACGCTCATATCCACGCTGCTTCATATCCCACCAGGCGTCATTATCATGGACGACCGGCGTGAAAGCAAAGTTGTACGGCGGCGGCGGAGACGACGTTGACCACTCCAGCGTCCGGCCATTCCAGGGATCGCCCGTTACATCGCGCAGAGCTTCGCGATTCCGGATGCTGACGTAAATCTGCACGAGGAACGACAAGATGCCGAGCAGGATCAGGAACGCGCCGAAGCCGGCAATCACGAACCAGATCTGGAGCGACGGATCCTCGAAGACCCGCAGGCGGCGCGTTACGCCCATCAATCCGAGAACGTACAGCGGCATGAACGCGAAATAGAAGCCCGATACCCAGAACCAGAACGACATCTTGCCCCAGAACGGATCGAGCTTGAATCCGGTGACCTTCGGGAACCAGTAGACGATGCCCGCGAAGGCGCCGAACACGACACCACCGATGATGACGTTATGGAAGTGCGCGATCAGGAACAGACTGTTGTGCAGCACGAAGTCCGCTGGCGGAACGGCAAGCAACACACCAGTCATGCCACCGAGAACAAACGTCAACATGAATGCAATTGTCCACATCATCGGCAATTCGAAGCGAATGCGGCCGCGATACATCGTGAACAGCCAGTTGAACATCTTCGCACCCGTCGGGATCGAGATGATCATCGTCGTGATGCCGAAGAAGGAATTGACGCTGGCGCCTGAGCCCATCGTGAAGAAGTGATGTAGCCATACGAGATACGAAAGAATCGTAATGACGACCGTCGCGTAAACCATCGACGTATAGCCGAACAGGCGCTTGCCAGAGAACGTCGATGTGACTTCCGAGAAGACGCCGAAGGCCGGCAAGATGAGAATGTAGACTTCCGGGTGGCCCCATATCCAGATGAGGTTCACGTACATCATCGGATTGCCGCCGAAGTCGTTCGTGAAGAAGTTCGTGCCCGCGTAGCGATCGAGCCCAAGCAACGCGAGAACCGCGGTCAGCACCGGGAAGGCAGCAACGATCAGAACGTTGGTGCAGAGCGCGGTCCACGTGAAGACCGGCATCTTCATCATCGTCATGCCGGGCGCGCGCATCTTGACGATGGTCGCGATCAGGTTGACTCCCGACAAAAGCGTTCCGACACCCGCGATCTGTAGCGACCATATGTAATAATCGACCCCGACATCTGGACTGTATCCAATGTTTGAAAGCGGCGGATATGCCAGCCATCCCGTGCGCGCGAACTCGCCGACGAAGAGCGACATCATCACCAGCACTGCGCCGGCAACCGTCATCCAGAAGCTGAAGTTATTGAGAAACGGAAAGGCCACGTCGCGGGCGCCGATCTGCAGCGGAACGACATAGTTCATCAATCCGGTGACGAGCGGCATCGCCACGAAGAAGATCATGATGACGCCGTGGGCGGTGAAAATTTGATCGTAGTGATGCGCCGGCAGATAGCCATCCGATCCGTTGAATGCCATCGCCTGCTGCAGACGCATCATCAGCGCGTCGGCAAAGCCTCTGAGCAGCATCACCAGACCGAGAATGATATACATGACGCCGATCCGCTTATGATCGACGCTCGTGAACCACTCGTGCCAGAGATAGCCCCACAGACGATAGTAGGTGATCGCACCGACGACGATCGCGCCACCGATGACGACGCCAAGGAACGTCACCACAAGGATCGGTTCATGGAACGGCAGGGAGTCGAGTGTCAGCCTGCCGAAGATCATTTTCAAGAGATCAGGATTGTCAAACATACCTGCATTCGTCCCGATCAGGAGTTGGAGGATCGCTGCGAAGCGACGGATTGGAAGAGAAGCCCTGGGCGCGGCAGACCCGCACCGAGTACGGGAACCGCGGAACGCGGCGGTGAAGAGTCATCCGCGACGACGCCTGCCGGTTCGTCCTTCGTGCAGATGCTGGCGACAGGCGGCTTCTTCGGCCCGAGAGCCGTCGCACCTCGCCGCAAATACTTGTCGTACTCGAGCGGCAAAGTGTTGTGGACGCCGGCCAATCCGAGCCCGCCCTTGGCGTCGATGGCGCTCATCTCATTCATGCACATCTTGCCGGGCTCGACGCACATGTTGAGGATCAAATTATAAAGCTCAGGATCGACCGTCCCGAACTTTTTGACGGGGACGTTTTCACTCGGACGTTCGAGTTCGAGGTATTCGCTACGACCGAGCGTGGCCGTCGTGGTTTTGGCGTCAGCGATCCATTTGTCGAAGTCGCCGTTTGCCAAGCCCTTAAAATCGAAATGCATCCCGGAAAATCCGGCGCCGCTGTAATTCGCGGAAAAGCCCTCAAAAACACCGGGTTTATTGATCACGGCATGCAGCTTTGTCTGCATCCCCGGCATGGCGTAGACTTGCCCAGCCAGCGCCGGAATAAAGAACGAGTTCATCACGGACGATGACGTAATGCGGAAATCGATCGGCATTCCAACGGGCGCTGCAAGTTCGTTGACGGCCGCCACACCATAGTCCGGATAAATGAACAGCCATTTCCAATCGAGCGCGACGACATCGACCTTCAGAGACTTGGTGTTATGCGTGACGGCCTGACCAGGCGCCGTGCGGCCGATTGGCCGGAATGGATCGAGCAAGTGCGTCGCCATCCACGTCAGAGCGCCGAGGCAGATGATGATCAGCAGCGGCGCCGACCAAATAACCAATTCGAGATGTGTCGAATGGTCCCAATCGGGTTCGTATCGCGCGGACGTGTTCGATTGCCGGTAGCGCCAAGCGAAGAACACGGTCAACGCCATAACCGGAATGATGATCAACAGCATCAGCACGGTCGATATGACAACGAGATCCCGTTGCTGTGCGGCGACGTCGCCAGAAGGATGCAGCACAACGGCATTACAGCCACTCAGCAATGCGATGAGTGGCAGCAAGGCAAACTTACGAAAGCGATTCAAGGTGGCTCCTGTCGGCGGACGCAGCACTTCCTCGTTTCACCGCTAACGGCGCGACGACAAAAACGACATTGGACAATTTGCCCAATGCTCTTGCGACGCATCCCGAGACTAACAGTGACCTTGTCGGAGCGAGCGGAGAGTCCGCCGTCCGCAATTATCTAATAAGGAGCAGACGACGGATGAGTGCTCAATCTGCCGCGCCCTCGTCAGCGACGTTCGAACGCGATGCGCGGATCGTGAACGCTCGGCATGGCGACGCGGGTCCAGGCGAAATCGCCATCGGTGTGATCATCGGACGAACGTCGGAATTCTTCGACTTTTTCGTATACGCAATCGCGTCCGTCATCGTATTTCCGAAGCTCGTGTTTCCGTATTTGGACGCGCTTACGGGGACTCTTTATTCGTTCGCGATATTCGCGTTGGCATTTGTCGCTCGTCCGGTCGGCACCGCGCTTTTCATGGCAATCGACCGCAATTACGGTCGCGGCGTCAAGCTGACGATCACCTTGTTCCTGCTCGGCACGTGCACCGTGGCGATCGCCTTCCTTCCGGGCCACGCGCAAATTGGATCCGCTTCCGCCGTCCTCCTGATCATCCTGCGGATCGGACAGGGCCTGGCGCTCGGCGGTGAGTGGGATGGTCTGCCGTCGCTTCTCGCCATCAATGCGCCCCCGCGCAAGCGTGGCTGGTACGCGATGATCCCGCAGCTCGGCGCCCCACTCGGCTTGATGGTCGCATCCGCGCTGTTCGCATTCTTCGTGATCAACCTTTCCGCCGAAGACTTCTTCGATTGGGGGTGGCGCTATCCGTTCTTTGTCGCCTTCGCGATCAACGTCGTCGCACTCTTCGCTCGCCTGCGCATGGTCGTCACACCGCAATACACGCAGCTATTCGAAAGTCAGCTCTTGCAGCCGGCGCCCGTCATAGAAACGTTGCGTGCGGAAGGCACGAACGTCGTCGTCGGCGCCTTCGCGCCGCTCGCGAGCTTCGCGCTCTTTCACATGGTCACCGTGTTTCCGCTGTCGTGGGTGTTCCTGTTCACAGACCAAGGGCCCGGGCGCTTCCTCGTCATTGAATTCATCGGCGCTGCCGTCGGCCTTCTGACGATCGTCGTCTCGGGTTATGTGGCTGACCGCATCGGACGTCGCAATCTCCTCGCCGGAACGGCGGCGGCGATCGCGGCTTTCAGCGGGTTCGCGCCTCAGCTGCTTAACGGCGGTGATGTGGGCGAAGTCATCTTCATGGTTCTCGGCTTCATCCTTCTTGGACTTTCGTTCGGTCAATCGTCCGGTGCCGTCGCCGCGAGCTTCTCGAAGAGGTACCGCTACACCGGCTCGGCACTGACAACCGACCTTGCGTGGCTCGTCGGCGCCGGATTCGCACCGCTCGTTGCTCTGTTTCTCTCGAGCCAATTCGGCCTGATGGCGGCTGGCGCCTATCTGCTGTCGGGGGCCATCTGCACGCTGCTGGCTCTGGCGCTCAGCCAGCAGTTGCGCTCGCGCAACCAATAGCAATCAAAGCCCCCGACGTCGCGTCGGGGGCTTTTCCGATTTTCGAGCTATTCGCTCGCGTTGATGAGCGGACCGGGCGGACAATCCTGTCGCAGGAGTTTGGAGGCCGCCTGTGCTTGCCAAGGACGCCCGAAGCCGACTATAGGGTTGCCTCTCAAGCCCGCTGCGGCTCCCTTCGTCTATCGGTTAGGACGTCAGATTTTCAATCTGAAAAGACGGGTTCGACTCCCGTAGGGAGCGCCAAGTATTTCATTTCATTGAATGAGCGGCTCTTCCCGAAATTCCGTTCTCCCGGCTGAAAAAGCTAGGATTGGCGTCGCGGATCGGCGGCGTCCTCGATCTGCATTTCGACGCGGTCCCGCCCGCCCCAGGTATCGCGACGCAGATGGCCCGCGACGTGTAGCGGCATCCCCCCGGCGGACATCAGCAGGTCACCCAGCGGTTGCCCTGCCGCACGAAACGCTATGGCGTCGAGACGGGCCCCATCGCCTCCTTCGAGCATCACGCGCACGTGGGACTCTCCCAAGAGTTTCGCGAACTTCACGCGATGCGCCGGTAGCACGAAACGCGCCTCGGGATTGCCCTGTCCGAACGGACTGACACGCTCCATGAGCTGCATGAGTTCAACGGTCGCGCCGGATGCGACCAGCGCCGCATCGATATCAAGTCCCGCCGCTTCACTGGCTTCGGCCGTTGCAGCTCCGAGATGCGTCGAGAAATGGAGTTCGAGCGCCGCCAGCCCGGCTCGGTTCACCGTCAACCCCGCCGCCATCGCATGGCCGCCGCCCTTGATCAGGAGGCCCGCAGCAACGGCGGCGCGGACGGCGGAGCCAAGATCGACGCCCGGAATGGAACGCAGCGAACCTGTTCCCTCGTCCGGGGAAGCTCCCTCGCTGTTCCATGCAATGACGCAAGCGGGCCTGCGAAAGCGCTCGACGAGACGGCTGGCAACGAGACCGACGATACCCTTGTGCCACGTCTCCGACGCAACGATGATGATCGCTCGCGACGGATCATCGGTCATCTGCTGATCGGCAACCGCCAATGCCTCCTCCAGCATCAGCGTCTCGATTTCCTTGCGTTCTTTGTTGAGCCGATTGAGCAACTCGGCAATGCGCTGCGCTTCGATTTGGTCTGTCGTCGACAGCAGTGTTGCGCCCAGCGCCGCGTTGCCGATGCGGCCACCTGCATTGATCCGAGGACCGAGAATAAAGCCCAAATGATAGGGCGTCGGCGCGGCCGTCAGGCCGGCGGCGTCGGCAAGCGCCGTCAAGCCGACATTTTCGCGAGCCCGCATCACGGCCAAGCCCTTCTTGACGTAAGCGCGGTTGAGCCCCGTCAGAGGGACAACGTCGGCCACCGTTGCGAGCGCCACCAGATCGAGCAGCGCCAGAAGGTCTGGCTCTCGAACGGTGCCATAATAGCCGCGACGTCTCAGTTCCCGTGTCGTGGCGACCAGAACGAGAAAGACGACGCCCGCCGCGCAAAGCATCCCCTGCCCCGAGACGTCGTCCTGGCGGTTTGGATTGACGACCGCATCGACATCCGGCAGCCGCTCATCCGCCTGATGGTGGTCGATGACGACCACATCGGCGCCGAGCTTGCGCGCCACGGCCAACGGCTCGAAGCTCGTCGTTCCGCAATCGACCGTGACGATGAGCTTGGCACCTTCGTTGACCAACGTTTCGATGGCACCGGCGTTCGGCCCGTAGCCTTCGAACAGCCGATCGGGAATGTAGATGCGCGACGGCACGTCGTGATGCGACAGAAAGCGGTTGAGCAACGCCGACGAGCACGCTCCATCGACGTCGTAGTCGCCGAAGATCGCAACGCGCTGTTTGGCGATGATGGCGTCCGCGATACGCGAGGCCGCCTTGTCCATATCCCTGAGCGTGCTTGGGTCCGGCATCAGCGATTTGAGCGTCGGATCGAGAAAAACCGGCACGCCGTCGAGCCCGATGCCCCGTGCCGCCAGAATCCGGCCCATCAGCTCCGGCAGGCCGTGACGCTGGCTGATGGCCGTCGCCTGCGGCCTCAAATCGGATGACAGGCGTTCGCGCCAGACGAAGCCGCGCGCACTGGAGCGCACGCCGAGAAACGTCCCGTCCTCCACGCCGTTTTCGGTCGCGACCTTTGCCAAACCCGTCGAGCGCACCGGAGCCCCCTTTGCTTCGTGCCCCAAGTTGTATGTCGATTCGCGCAGGACCACCCGCCGAGGACCGCGCCCGCCCACAACAGAAGACGAATTGAAGCGCCGACGGGCTTAGATAAAGCGGCTGCCGACGTTGCGTACCGTCGATTTGATCCGCCGCACGGTGCCGGTCTTCGAGCGCATCACGACAGTCTCCGTCTCGGCGAAATCGCCACGAATCCGGACGCCTTTGAGCAGAGACCCGTCCGTCACGCCGGTCGCCGAGAAGACGACGTCGGCCGAGGCCATGTCTTCGAGCTTGAATTTCTTGTTGATGTCCGAGATGCCCATCTTCTCGGCCCGAACACGTTCCTCATCCTTCATCGGCGTCAGGCGACCCTGGATTTGTCCGCCGATGCAGCGTAGGGCGGCTGCGGCCAGCACGCCTTCCGGCGCGCCGCCCGAACCCATGTAGATATCGATGCCGGTTTCCCGTGGATCGGTCGTCCAGATAACGCCCGCAATATCGCCGTCGGGGATGAGTTGCACACCGGCGCCCGCTTCACGCACGGCACGGATCAGTTCCGCGTGCCGCGGACGATCGAGGATGCAGGCCATGATCTCGTGGATCGGCACACCCTTGGCTTTGGCGAGCGCATTCAGGTTGTCGGCCGGTGTCGCATCAAGATCGACGACGCCTTCCGGATATCCCGGACCGACCGCGATCTTGCTCATGTACATATCGGGCGCGTGCAGCAGTCCGCCTTTTTCCGAGATGGCAAGAACCGCGAGCGCGTTCGGCATGGCCTTGGCGCAGATCGTCGTGCCCTCGAGCGGATCGACGGCGATATCGACTTCCGGTCCCTCGCCCGTCCCGACCTTTTCGCCGATGTAAAGCATCGGCGCTTCGTCCATCTCGCCTTCACCGATAACGACCGTGCCCTGGATCTCGACGCGGCCGAGCTCCCTGCGCATCGCATCGACGGCCGCTTTGTCGGCGGCTTTCTCGTTACCGCGGCCACGCAGTTGCGCGGCGGCGATCGCCGCCGCTTCCGTCACGCGCGCCAGTTCGAGCACCAGAATGCGCTCAAGTCCCGGACCATGCGTGCCGTTCGATTGCTCCGAATTGCTCATATTCCTCATCCTTCCGGACCACTCACTGGCCAGTAAATCAGTTTACAGTTCTTCGATGCGGATCATCTGCGGCGGCTCACTGACATTGCCGTCCTTTTCGATTGTGGCGAGAGCCTTGCGCATCGCTTCTTCGGTCGTCTCGTGCGTGATGATAATGACGGGCTGCGCCTTGTCCTTCGAACGCTGAGGCGCGGAACGCGGCGCATGCAGTGTCTGCGGCCGATGCTGCACGATGCTTTCGAGCGAGATGTCGCGATCTCCCATACACTTGGCGACGGCCGCCATCGCACCCGGCTTGTCATAAAGCGCCAGGCGCACATAGTAGGAGCCGTAATGGCGGTCGAGCTTGGCGCGCTTGTGCGCCTTCAGCTTCGCCGTCGGGGTAACGAACGGCGGCACGATAAGTCCACGCGCGATATCGAGAATATCTCCGGCCACGGCTGATGCCGTCGGCTTTGCGCCCGCGCCCGCGCCGA
Organism: Hyphomicrobium sp.; assembly: GCA_035538995.1. GTDB lineage: Bacteria > Pseudomonadota > Alphaproteobacteria > Rhizobiales > Hyphomicrobiaceae > Hyphomicrobium_B. The sequence goes on from DATLJG010000286.1 coordinate 8,628, forward strand.
CGAGGAGAATAGTGCCCGAGAAATCGCCTTCGATGGCAATGGCGTTGGTGACGCCGGAAACTTCCGCGATGGCCGAGTCCTTGAAGACAAGCGCCGGCGACACGCGCGCTTCAATGCCCGTCTCGGTCTCACTCGCCACGCCAAGCAGTTTGATGCGATAGCCCAGACTATCCGCCGCCTGAATGTCGGCTTCCGTGATCGTCTCAATACCTTCGACGTGGATCTGGTCGAATGCGACCTTGGTTCCGAACGCCAGGCTCGTCAGCAATGCCAGCTTGTGCGCGGTATCGAAGCCTCCGATATCGAATGTCGGATCGGCCTCCGCATAACCCAGCGCCTGTGCTTCCTTAAGCACGTCCGCGAACGGACGGTTCTCGCTCTGCATCTGCGTCAGGATATAGTTGCAGGTGCCGTTCAGGATGCCGTAGACGCGACGGACGCGGTTGGCGCCCAAGGCTTCGCGCAACGTCTTGATGATGGGAATGCCGCCCGCGACTGCCGCCTCGAAATTCAGCGCGACGCCGTTCTTCTCCGCGAGATGCGCCAACTCGACGCCGTGTTTGGCCAGCAGCGCCTTGTTGGCGGTCACGACATGCTTCTTCGCATGCAGCGCCGCCTCGACAGCGGCTTTTGCAACGCCGTCTTCCCCGCCGATCAATTCGACGAACACGCTGTTCGATGGGTCCTTCGCGAGCGCGACCGGATCGTCGAACCATTGAATTCCGTCGACAGGAACGCTGCGCAGCTTGGCGCGGCTGCGCGCGGAAATACCGGTCACGCGAATTTCGCGCCCGACGATGTTCGCAAAATGCGTGCCGTTCGTGGTCAGGAGTTCCAGCAGGCCACCACCGACCGTGCCAACTCCGGCGATACCGAGGGTAAGGGGTTCCATGTGTCGCTAACTATTGGATTGCGGATTTCTGAGGGCGGGAGTCACGGGAGACGGGATCCGCCGTGTCACCGAAAAGTTTCTTGATCGAGCGCGCAGCCTGCCGGATGCGCTGCTCATTCTCAACCAGCGCGATACGAATAAATCCTTCTCCGTGCTCGCCGAAGCCGACACCCGGCGAAACGGCGACGTCGGCTTCTTCGATCAACAGCTTGGCGAATTCAACCGAGCCGAGATGACGGTAACGCTCCGGCACGGGAGCCCAGGCAAACATCGTCGCCGGTGGCGGTGGAATCGGAAAACCGGCCCGGTCGAAGCTCTCGACAAGGGCGTCGCGGCGCCCCTTGTACATCGCCCGAATTTCATCGACGCAATCCTGCGGCCCGTTCAGCGCAGCAGCGGCAGCGACCTGGATCGGCGTGAACGCTCCATAATCGAGATAGGATTTGACGCGCGCAAGCGCGGCGATCAGCCGTTCGTTGCCAACCGCAAATCCCATGCGCCAGCCGGGCATATTGTAGGTCTTCGACAGTGACGTGAACTCGACGGCAATATCCTTGGCGCCGGGAACCTCCAGGATCGAAGGCGGCGGCACGTCGTCGTAATAGAGTTCCGCATAAGCGATGTCGGAAAGCACAATGATGCCGAGCTTCTTCGCCAGCGCCACCACGTCCTTATAGAAGTCGAGGCCAACGACCAGCGCCGTCGGATTGGACGGATACGAAATGACCACCGCCAACGGCTTCGGGATCGAATGTTTCACTGCGTGGTCGATGGCGCGCAGGAAATCTTCGCCATTGCTCGCCGGCAGATGCCGGATGGAAGCGCCGGCGATAATGAAGCCGAACGCATGAATCGGATAGGTTGGGTTCGGAACGAGCACCACATCGCCCGGAGCCGCGATCGCCTGCGCAATGTTGGCGAACCCTTCCTTCGACCCGAGCGTTGCGACGATCTCGGTTTCCGGGTCGAGCTTAACGCCGAACCGGCGCGCGTAATACGCCGCCTGAGCCTTCCGCAACCCCGGGATGCCCTTCGAGGCCGAGTACCGGTGCGTTCGCGGTTTGTTAATCGTCTCGATCAGCTTATCGACGATATGCTGCGGCGTCGGCATATCGGGATTGCCCATGCCGAGATCCACGATATCCGCTCCACGGGCGCGGGCCGCCGCCTTCAAACGGTTCACTTCCGCGAAGACGTATGGCGGTAGTCGCTTAATGCGGTGAAAGTCTTCGCTCAAAAGTTTTACCCTCGGCGCGGCGGCCTTGCCCCGCCTCTGTCATTTCCGTCGTGGTCGAACCACATGGCGAACCGGCCAATCGCGCGGGGGCCGGCGGCCGCCGCCCTGTTTACGCTTCCCGGCCATGTTCCGTCCAGTGCTGCGGCGCGACGAACCGTGAAACGGCTGCGGCGTTCCGCTAAGATGCGTTTTTCGCACCGCAGAATCGGCAGCCACACCGCTGGTCTTCCGCCCGCCCACTTCCTACTTTGAGGCAATGCCCGGAAAGGGCGATTCGGCTTGATCGCGTATAAGCCGAAGCGCAGTCTGGCGGTGGTAAACGGCATCAGGGACGGAGCCGCCGGACCTGCCGAAGACCGCATATTAGAAAGTTTTTAGACGCCGTCATGCCGCAAGACAGTCACGAGCCCGGAACGCAGTCCTTCTTCTCGCGTTATCTCATCCCCAATCCGGAAGAGTTCGCCTCGAATCTGTTGCGAGCTTTTGAGCGCGGCAGCGTCGCGTTCGCGCAGCTGGCCGGACGTCCCGACGCCAAGATCGGTCCTTATACACCGGCAAGCGAGTTCTCAGCCGCCACCGAGACGTTGACCGCCTTGCTTCGGACGTGGCTTTCCGATCCCGTCAAACTGTCGGAGGCCCAGGCTCATTTCTTCAGCCAGTTCGGGAGCCTCTGGAACAATGTCCTGACCCGTGCGATGGGACTGAAAGTTCCGCCGCTGATCGAGCCCGGGCCCGGGGACAACCGCTTCAACGACCCGGAGTGGAACGACAACCCCTTCTTCGATTTTTGCAAGCAGGCTTACCTACTCGCCTGCAAATGGGCCGAGGACCAGCTTGCGGCCACGCCCGGCCTCGACGCGCGAGAGCGTCACCGCGCCGAGTTCTATCTTCGCCAGTACACGAGCGCCTATTCGCCGACGAATTTCCTCGCGACCAACCCGGAGATCCTGCGCGAAACGATCGTCTCGAACGGCCGTAATCTTTTGAACGGCGCCAATCTTCTCGCCGAGGATCTCAAGCACTCGGGCGATCTGATGAAGATCAGCCAGACCGACGCCACCGCCTTCGAGCTTGGCCGCAACCTCGCCACCACGCCGGGCAAGGTCGTCTTTCAGAATGAACTGCTGCAGCTCATTCAATATACGCCGACAACAGAGAAAGTCCGCGAGCGGCCACTGTTGATGGTGCCGCCCTGGATCAACAAATACTACATCCTCGATCTTACGGCGCAAAAGAGCTTCATCAAATATGTCGTCGATCAAGGCTTCACGGTGTTCGTCATTTCGTGGGTCAATCCGAATGAGCGGCTCGCTGAAAAAACGTTCGAGGACTACATCCTCGAAGGCATCCTCGAAGCCGTTCGCGCCGTAAAAGAAGAAACCGGCCTGCAGAAGATCAATGTGCTCGGCTATTGTGTCGGCGGCACCGCACTCGCGACGGGGCTCGCCTATCTCGCCCAGCGCGGCGAAGAGCCGTTCAAATGCTGCACGCTGCTGACAACCCAGGTTGACTTCACGCTTGCCGGTGATCTGTTGCTGTTCACCGACGACACGCAGCTCGACAGCCTTGATTCTCTGATGACGGAAAAAGGCTTCCTCGACGGTTCGCGCATGGCCAACGTCTTCAACATGATGCGGCCGCGCGACCTCATCTGGCCTTACGTCGTCAATAACTACATGCTCGGCAAAAAGCCGTTCCCGTTCGACCTGCTGTTCTGGAACCAGGATTCGACGCGGATGGCGGCCGCCAACCACAAATTCTATCTGCGCGAATTCTATAATGAGAACCGCCTCGCCAAGGGCGAGATGGTCGTCGGCGGCATCAAGCTCGATCTGAACAAGATCGATCTGCCGATCTTTTCCGTAGCCACGCGCGAAGATCACATCGCGCCCGCGCCGTCGGTCTTCCGTGGCGCGCAGATGCTCAAGTGCCCGGTCGAATTCGTGCTCGCCGGCTCCGGACACATCGCCGGAGTTATCAACCCGCCGACCAAAGTCAAGTATCAGTACTGGACCAAAGGCACGAACATGACGAGCCTCGCCGATTGGCAAGCGTCCGCGACGGCGATGCCGGGTTCGTGGTGGCCCTACTGGATCGAATGGCTGTCGCAGCAATCAGGCGGATGGACGGCCGCTCGCGTGCCTGGCGCCAACCTCGGCACAATCGAGGACGCCCCGGGCTCCTACGTCAAAGCCCGCTAAGCAGCGCCCGGAGCGATTGCCTAATCCCTCAAACGAGGGCGCAAAATGGCGTGCGTTTACGCCAACTCGAACTCGCCTTCGTAATCCACCGGCCAGAGGACGGTAAAATCGTCGCCGTCCAAACCCCGAAACGCGACGGCGTTGATATCGAGTTCGTCCGACGCTCCCTCGACGATCGGCTCGATCTTTTCCCAAGCCTTCGTCGCGTTGCGAGCGAGCAGGATCAGGTTGATGACCCCGTCTCCCGGCTCATGTCCGTCAACTTCAGCCGATGTCGAGCCCGCGAGCGCTTCGATCAAGCGATCTTCAAGGTCGATGACCTTGTCGAGGGTTTCGTCGTCGTCGCCCTGAAACTGTAATACAAGCTGATGGTTCATGGTTCTTCCTGGCGGCAAGTCTAAAGTGATGCGAGTGCCTGATCGAGGTCGGCGATGATGTCGTCGACGTCCTCAATTCCAATTGAGAGCCGCACGACGTCGGGACCAGCTCCCGCGGCCTCCCGCTGCTCATTGGCGAGCTGCCGGTGCGTTGTCGAAGCCGGATGAATGACAAGACTTCGCGTGTCCCCAAGATTGGCGAGGAAGCTGAACAGCTTCAGGCCCGAAACCAGCCTCACGCCCGCTTCATAACCGCCCTTCAGTCCGAACGTGAAGACGGCGCCAGCACCTTTTGGACAGATCTTTTGATGCGCGGCGTAGCTCGCATTTTCGGGAAGTCCGGCGTAGTTGACCCAACTGACGGCAGGATGCTTGCTGAGCCATTCCGCGACGGCCAGGGCATTGTCCGACTGGCGCTGCATTCTGAGGGGCAGCGTTTCCACCCCCGTCAAAATCAGGAATGCGTTGAACGGTGAAATCGCCGGACCGAGATCACGCAGACCAAGAACGCGAGCCGCGATCGCGAAAGCCATCGGACCGAACGTCTCCGCCAGCTTTATTCCATTATACGAAGGATTGGGATCGACCAGAGAGGCGTACCTGTGCCGGCTTCCCTTCCAATCGAACGTTCCGCAATCGACGATCACGCCACCGACCGAATTGCCATGGCCGCCAATAAATTTCGTCAGGCTGTGAACGATGATATCGGCTCCGAATTCCTTCGGGCGGCACAGATAAGGCGTCGCAAGCGTATTATCGACGATGAACGGCACACCGGCGCGTTTGGCGACTTCGGCGACAGCCGGCAGATCGACGACGATGCCGCCCGGATTGGCGATGCTCTCGCAAAAAACCGCGCGCGTGCGTGGCGTGATCGCGCGTTCGAAACTCGCGGGCTCGAAGGCATCCGCCCAACGGACGTTCCAGTTGAACTTCTTGAAGGAGTGATTGAACTGATTGATCGAACCGCCGTAAAGCTGGCGAGCAGCCACGAACTCGTCGCCCGGTTCCAGAAGCGTGTGCAGAGCCAGAAACTGCGCAGCATGTCCCGAGGCGACGGCCAGCGCCGCGCTGCCTCCCTCAAGCGCCGCCATTCGCGCTTCCAGAACCGACTGCGTCGGGTTGTTGATGCGCGTGTAGATGTTGCCGAAGGCCTCAAGCCCGAACAGCGCCGCCGCATGTTCGGCGTCATTGAAGACGAACGACGTCGTCTGATAGATCGGTGTCGCCCGCGCTCCCGTCGTCGGATCGGGGCTGGCTCCGGCGTGAACGGCCTGCGTCGCAAACTTCGGCGTCGGTGATTGCGTCATGACGCGCCTCCTGAACGGCAAACTGCCGACAGGGAACTCAGGGCGGCCGGTCTGTCAACCGGCCATGACGATCACCAGGTGTTTAAAGTTTGGCGAACTGCCCCGCGATGCCGCAACGCCACTTGCGGATGACCCAGTTCGGATGTTCACCGATCCATTTCGCCATTTCGACTTGGCCATTCGCCATGCATTGCTGCGGCGTGACGCTGTCACCCTCGAAATTCAGCGTGATGTCCCGGCAGCGGGTCGGCTTATCGATCAGGCAGACTGCGACGACGAGTTCGATCATGGAGTCCCCCAAGGTCTGGACTGAAGATCACCTTTGACGGTGATCCGATTACCCGGGGCGGTTCCTCAGAAACTCTTCTTTTTGTCGAGCGAGACTATTTCCCGATTATGATCGAGACGGTGCCACGCACAAGAACAAGGCTGTCGCACTCAACGGGCAAAAAACGTCCCGTGCCACTTCCACCTGAGACGTGTTGCCTCGAAGCAGCAAACTGGGGCCAAAAAGTACCCGGTCGGTCACACTTCAGCCTTGGGTAATCTGCTTTGGATAAAAATCCGTCGTCGGAAAGCAACAATCGATTCGCATTTCTGCGCGTTTGATTGCGAGTCGACTTGTGCAAATACACGGTTCAGAGCGATGAGTATCGCCGCGAGTCCCGAGGCAGATAAAGGGCAGCAGATGACGAGTTACGGGGCTCCGGCCCAAAGTGCGGCGTGGGACAATCAAGTTCGGTCCGAGGCTCCAACAATAGGCTGGTTTGTTCGCCGCTCGGCATTGTGGGCGGCAATCGTCCTGGCGGGCGTTATTTCCGCGTGCGCGCTCTATGCGATCGCGACGGATAGCGGCACAGGCGGCATGAGGGCCATTCCGAAGGCCGCTGCCTCCCCCCTCAAGGTCTAGAACCGGGCGCTTGGCGCGAAACCGCCACGGCGCCCGAATACCGCCTGGCACACTTCCGCAGCCATGCTGATGTTGCATGGGCCTTAGATCTTTTAAGAGTATTGCATAAAAGACATGCTCCGACGGCGGCGCATTTGATAAATTTGCCTCCTATTCACTATTCGTGCTGGCGGCTCACTTTCGGTGCCTTGATCGCCGCCCGCCCGACCCTCTATCATCCGGGGCAGGGTTGAGCCCCGAGGGATGCGTCGGAATGACGGAGCAACAAAAGAAATTTCCCGAGTTCTACGTCACAGCTCCGCAACCTTGCCCGTATTTGCCAGGTCGCCTCGAACGCAAGCTCTTCACGCACCTGACACACGACAAGCCGCCCGAACTGGTCGACCGTTTGTTGACCACCGGATTTCGCCGCAGCCAGAACATCGCTTACGTCCCCTATTGCGAGGGATGCCAAGCCTGCGTTTCCGTCCGGGTGCTGGTCAGCGAATTTCGTTCCGACCGCTCAATGCGCCGGAGTTGGAACCGGAACTCAGCGCTGGTCGCGCGGCGCACGGCGCCGGTGCCGACCGCCGAGCAGTATCATCTCTTCCGCACCTACATCGACGCCCGGCACAACGATGGCGGCATGGCGGACATGACCATGCTCGACTATCGGATGATGGTCGAGGACACCGTCATCGAGACATTCCTGACTGAGTATCGGGAGAAGCCTGAAGGGGCTTCAAATCAGGATTTTGAGTCGTGGCCGCTGAAAGCCGTCGCGCTCTGCGATCGCCTCACCGACGGCATTTCGATGGTCTACAGCTTCTATAATCCAAGTGAGGCCGACGCCGGCCTCGGAACGTACATGATCCTCGAACATATCGAGTTCGCGCGCCGCATCGGCCTACCGCACGTCTATCTCGGGTACTGGATCGATGGCTCGCGCAAAATGGCCTATAAGACGCGCTTCCGTCCGCAGGAGCGTCTCGGGCCCGATCGCTGGGAGCGCGCACCGGAGCAAGAAGATCAAGATTAACCGGCCTCACTTCATGAGTTCGGCGTCGAGCTTCTCAAACATATAGCGCCACTTGGCGACCTGCGTATCGGTCAAAGCCTTCATGCGCGCCCGCAACTCGATCACCAAGGCGCAATCGGCCGTCCCGGACTGCGCACCGGCCTGACCCATCGACGAAATTTCCGATAGCAGTTGGTCGGACGTTTTATCGTAGACCGCCGTTTTATCGTCGCGCACGAACGGCGTGGCCTTTTGCATGAACTCGTCGTAGGTCCACTTCCGCTTGCTCTTCAGTTCGCGGAGCTTTTCCTGAAACGCCGGCCGGTTCTCGCTGTTGAGGTCACGCAAATTTTTTGAAGCGGCTTCGACGACGGCCTCGAAGTCTTCTTTCGTACACGTCGCGTCCGCCGCTCTGGCGCGGGAATATCCGCCGCCGCAAACAACGACGGCTGCCGCCAACGCCCACGCCACTCTATGATTGACCCCGCCCATGGGTCGAAGTCGTACCTGTGCCGACCGGCGCCGACAAGCACCGCCGATCAACTTGGTTCCTAAAATCGCGGGCCGAAGGAATTCGAGCGCGGAAAACCTTTCGGTGCCAATTTGCCTGCCTGCGCCCGATCGCCAACCCACTCGCGGAGTTCGCCCCAGGCCAGCGAAAACTCGCGGCCGGCGCTATCGAGCCACGTCAGCCCTGCCGACTTCTTAAAGACGCGAACATCGGAAAGGCCGCCATCCTTGAAGCGCTGCAGGATGACGCCCTTGCCGCGCGTCATCTCGTTAACCTCATCGAGTTTGAAAACGAGCAGCTTCCGGTTCTCGCCGATCGTCGCGATGCAATCCCCTGCAACAGGAACGCACACCCGCGCCTCGTCCGGCTCCGACACGTTCAGGATTTGCTTACCCTTGCGCGTCGAAGCGATGACTTCCGTTTCAGGGACGATGAAGCCGTTGCCGCCGGTCGATGCCACAAGCAGCTTGCGCGACGGGTCGTGGACAAAAACCTCGACGATGTCGTGATTTTCTTCCAGATCGATCATCAAGCGCACAGGCTCGCCGTGGCCGCGTCCACCAGGTAACGCGCCGGCCTCGAGCGTGAAAAATTTGCCGTTCGTCGTCAGCAGCACCAGCTTATCCGTGGTCGATGCCTGGATTGCCCACTTGAGTTCGTCGCCCTGCTTGAAGTCGAGCTTCGAGAGATCGTCCGGATGGCCCTTGAGCGTCCGGATCCAGCCCTTTTCCGAGAGGATGACGGTAATCGGCTCTTTTTCCACCAGCGCCGCAGCGAGATCGACATCGATTTCGGGCGCATCGGCAAACGTCGACCGGCGGCGACCGACGGCCGTCTTCTTTGAATACTTCTCGCGCGTCTCCTTGACCTCGCTGGAAACCCGCTCCCATTGCAGCTCTTCCGACTTGAGAAGCTGCTTCAGCTCCCGGCGTTCCTTCGACAAGCGATCGTGTTCGCCACGGATCTCGACCTCTTCAAGCCGCGACAACGATCGCAGCCGTAGGTTCAGGATCGCCTCGGCCTGCACATCGCTGAGACTGAATTTCGCGATCAGCTTCGCTTTCGGGTCTTCTTCCCGGCGAATGATGCGAATGACCTCGTCGATGTTCAGGTAGGCGATGAGGTAGCCGTCAAGCACCTCCAACCGGTGCTCGATTTTCTTCAGCCGATGCGTCGAGCGCCGAACGAGAACTTCGATGCGATGTTCGAGCCATTGCCAAAGGACGTCGCGCAGATCGAGTACGTTCGGCACCTGCCCTGCCGAAAGCACGTTCATGTTGAGGCTGACGCGGACCTCAAGCTCGGATGAGCGGAACAGGCTTTCCATCAGCAGAAGCGGATCGACGGTCCGGCTCTTGGGCTCCAGCACCAGCCGAATTTCTTCGGCGCTCTCGTCGCGCACGTCGCCGAGAAGCGGCAGCTTTTTCTCGCTCATCAGATCGGCGATCTTTTCGATGAGCTTGGCCTTCTGCACGCCGTAGGGAATCTCGGTCACGACGATCTGATAGCCGCCGCGCCCGGTATCTTCCTTCGTCCACCGCGACCTGACGCGAAATCCGCCACGGCCGGTCTTGTAGGCGTCAAGAATGGCCTCGCGCGGCTCGATAATAACTCCGCCCGTCGGAAAGTCGGGACCGGGAATCATCTCGACGAGCTTCTCGATCGTCGCATTGGGATGCTTGATCAGATGCAGCAGCGCCGCACAAAGCTCATCGACGTTATGCGGCGGAATGTTGGTCGCCATGCCGACCGCGATGCCGGACGCGCCGTTCGCCAGCAAATTCGGAAACGCCGCCGGCAGCACCACGGGTTCTTCGACGCGGCCGTCGTAATTCGGACGAAACTCGACAGTGTCTTCGTCGATGCCTTCGAGGATCAACGCGGCCGTTTCGGTCATCCGCGCTTCGGTGTAGCGCTCGGCCGCCGGATTATCGCCGTCGATGTTGCCGAAGTTGCCCTGTCCGTCGACCAGTGGATAACGGACGGCAAAATCCTGCGCGAGGCGCGCCAGTGCATCGTAGATCGCCTGATTGCCATGCGGATGATAGTCGCCCATCACTTCGCCGACGATCTTGGCGCACTTGATGTAGCCGCCTTCCGGATTCAGCCGCAGCTCCCGCATCGCATAAAGGATGCGGCGGTGAACGGGCTTCAGTCCATCGCGCACGTCGGGCAGCGCCCGGTTCATGATCGTCGAGAGGGCATACGCGAGGTAACGCTCTTCCAGAGCGGTGCGAAGCTCAACGGGTTCGATCGGGCCCTCGCCCGGCAGAATCGGTTTTGTCGTCATGGCGCATCCCTACAGCGGCGCTTGCACGCCCTCAAGTCCAGCACGCCACCGGCCCTGCGGCTTTCTGGAAAGCGTGCTATTTGGGCGCAAGTCTCCCCGGCGGCGTCCGCAAGGCACGGGCCCGGCGTCGATCCGTCGAGCCTTTAAATTCCCGATTGGAAACAAACAGAAATGGCAGCCCTGGCTCCTGATTTGCCGAAAGTCGAACAGCATATTGTCGAATTGACCAACCAGGCCCGCCGCGAGCACAAGCTATCCACCCTCACGGTCAACGCGATGCTCAAGACGGCGGCGCGCGCCTATGCGCAGCGGCTAGCGCGGACCGGACAGTTTTCCCATACCGCCGACGGTCGCAACCCCGGACAGCGCGCCGAAAGCGCCGGGTACAAATTTTGCGACATCGCCGAAAATCTGGCGATGGATCGCAACCGCGCCGGCTTCGATACGGGACAACTGGCCCTCCAGGCTGTGGCGGGCTGGATGAACTCGCCTCCGCACCGCGCCAATATCCTGCGAGCATCGGTGACGGAAATCGGCGTTGGCGTGGCTCGTGCCCCCGGTGCGATTCCGAAATTCATTTCCGTCGAATTGTTCGGACGCCCCTCAAGTGCATCGAAGACTTTCGAAATCGCGAACCTATCCGGCGCGACCGTCACCTACGCATTCCAGGGCAAATCACGCGACCTCAAATCGCGCACGACGATCGTTCAAAGCACCTGCGCGGATGGCCTCATCAAACTCTCGAAGCCCGGCGGTTTCTTTTCCTCGGCGAGCGACATCGCTCATATGCGCGCGGAAGACGGCAAGCGTTACACTCTCAAATCTGACGCGAACGGCACAGTTTCGGTTGATATCGGCGTCCGCCCCAAATCACGCTGAGGCCAGGCTTTTCGGCTTGGCCGTTCGAAAAATGGAACAATTTATCCTCAAAGCGCGTTTTCAAGCCCGACATTAACAGCGATTGAGGTACACGATGGATTCGACCAGAATTGGCAGCATTGCTTTCATAATCCTGCTTTTTGCTCTGGTTGCCGGTGGTGTCTACGCCTATCAGCGCTCACAGTCGGAAGTCTTGGTCGACAGTCCTGCGGTGCGCGTTGAAACGAACAAGGCGACTGGAGAAACCACAGTCGAGGCACCGTTCGCGCGTGTCGATAAGGATGAGAGCGGCACCCGCGTCCAGGCGCCCGGCGTCGATGTAAACGTGCCGAAACAGCCGGCCGACAACAACTAATCTTTCGTGCCACAATAGTTACAAACCGCCCGTTCGTTTCCACGACGGGCGGTTTCTTTGTTTCGCTAGAGACGCAATCGGCGGAGCCCCGCGTCGGGACTCCGCCGATGACAACTTCAAGATCAGCCGCCGCATGGCGCGACTGGATCAACGCCTTACTGCTTTTCGCTCGCGGGCTTGTCGCTGGTCAGCTCATTCCATTTATCGCCGAGCTGTTTTTTCAATGCCTCGACTTTAGCGGAGGCCTCTTCCTTCTTGGCCGTGAAGGCTGCACGCGCCGCCGTATAATCAGCGTTCGCCAGTTCGAATTCGGTCATGAATGGGCATCCGCCGTGGCTCAGGTTCGGCGCAACGTAACGGACGCGCGTCACATCGGAGGTGGCGCCGGGGCCGACCTTCATGATGACCGCGTCCTTCTCCATATGGCATTTTTCGCCCTTCGCGATCTTCTTCATATCGACGGTAACGAATTTGCCGTTCTCGTTGAGCAGCGTCACGTCCATGGCGCTCGGCATGAACGCCAGTTCCGGGGATGTGCTGCTCGCGTCTTCCGCGAGGGCCGGGATCGCAAGACAGGCCAAGATACCGGACAACGCCGTAAGTTTAGCAATCGACTTCATGCTGACACTCCTCAAAGCAGCCATTCATTCCAAACGCCTAAACTAACGCCACGGATCATACTCGTACCGATCATCAAAATCATCACCGCGCGCGGGAGCACGCTGTATCGAAGTGCGATCGCTTGGCTTCGCCTTGGACGGCTTCGCTGCCGAAGCCATTTTGCCGTCGAGCGAGCGGACTACGTTGACCTCGGTACCGACATGGACGAGCGACGCTAAGTGCAGAACATTTTCGTTCAGCATGCGGAAGCATCCCGAGGATTCAGCTTTTCCGATCGACTTTGGATCGTTGGTGCCGTGAATGCGATATAGCGTATTGCCGAGATAGATCGCCTTCGCACCAAGCGGATTGCGGATGCCGCCAAGCATGCGCTTCGGCAAGTTCGGCTGTCGCTTACGCATGTCGGCCGGCGGATACCAATCCGGCCAATCGGCGATACGCGAAATTTTCTCCTTGCCCGTCCAGGAGAAGCCCTGCCGGCCGACCGCAATCGGATAGGCGTAGGCCGACCGGGTATTCAGCACATAATAGAGCTTCCGCTTCGTCGTATCGATGACGACGGAACCCGGCGCATAGTTGCCGCTGAACGCAACGATCGGCGGCGCAACGGGCCGTATATATGGCTTGTTTCCGCCGCTCGACCCTTGAGTCTTGCTGAGCTGCTTTTCTTCATCGGGATGCGGTGCTGCGTCCCACGCGCCATAATCGTCGCCGCTGTCTCTGCGCCAATCGTCATAGCGATCATCGTCACGATCATACCTATCGCCGTATGCCGGGCCGGCATTGTAACGCGGATCATAGCGGCGATCGTCATTGTCGTCGAAACGCCGATAGACACGCGGTCCGGCACGACTGTCATCGTCGCCGTCATCGTATCGATCCTGACTGCCGTATCTGCCGCCCGGGTAAGCCTCCGCCGGCGACAGGCGACCTGTGTCTCCCCATGAATCCCACTGTTGCGCTAATGCCAAAGTCGACCAGGTTGCCGATAAGCACAGCGCCGCAAATGCAGCGATAAATGTTTTCATGTGACCCCGCGAACAGACTTCAACACAGCCCACAACAATGGCAAAAGCCGGTTTGTTCCGTTGCAGGGATGTGGTGGGCGATATCGGCTTTCGCGTGGCAAATTGGTGGCGCGTCACGACATGCGATGTCGCGCGTGAAATAATGTCCAATCTGGCGGTTTCTACCGCGAGGAACGCACCAGAACGTCCATCAGCTCCGCCACCTTGTTCCGCTGCTCGACGGCGTTGCCGCTTGCGATCGCGTGCTCAACGCAATGAGCGACATGATCGCGCAGCACTTCCTCCTCGACACGGCGCAACGCGGCGCGAACCGCCGAAATCTGCGTCACGACATCGATGCAATAGCGATCGTCTTCCACCATCTTCGCCAGACCGCGCACTTGGCCTTCGATCCGGTTCAGGCGTTTCAGACATGAGTCTTTCATAGGTTTTTGCATGCCTTGACTCATACCCTACGGGGGTATAAATGTCAAACGATTGAATACCCCACCCAGGTATGAAGCGAGCGAGACGAACGCGATGGCGACGGAACACACTTCGAACGAACATACCGGCAAAGCCCACTCGGACAAAAGCTGCTGCGGCCATAGCCACACGGATAGCCCCGCGCCCGCTGACCACATGGCGAAAGATCCCGTTTGCGGCATGACGGTCGATCCGCACACCGCCAAACATCGCGCGGAGCACGCGGGCCGCACCTACTATTTCTGCGCCGCCGGATGCCGGACGAAGTTCGTCGCCGATCCCGAGAAATATCTAAGTCCCGCCGAACGTGCGGTGGAGGACGTGCCGGAAGGCGCGATCTACACCTGCCCGATGCATCCGGAGATCCGGCAAGTCGGTCCCGGCGCGTGCCCAATTTGCGGCATGGCTTTGGAACCCGATTTGGTGACCGCCGAAGCGCAACCCAATCCCGAGCTTGCCGACATGTCGCGGCGCCTCTGGATCGGCTTAGCTCTGACCATCCCCGTTTTCATTCTTGAGATGGGCAGTCATCTCTTCGGATTGCATCATCTCGTCGCCGCGAGCACGTCCAATTGGGTGCAACTCGTTCTTGCGACACCCGTCGTGCTGTGGGCCGGCTGGCCGTTCTTCGAACGCGGCTGGAAATCCATTCTCACGCGCAACCTGAATATGTTCACGCTGATCGCGCTCGGCACCGGCGTCGCTTGGGTCTATAGCGTCGTCGCCACGTTGATGCCGAATCTCTTTCCCGAGAGCCTGCGCGGTGGCGACGGCGCAGTCCCCGTTTATTTCGAAGCCGCTGCCGTCATCACGGTACTCGTTCTCGTCGGACAGGTTCTCGAATTGAGAGCCCGCGAGCAGACGGGCGGCGCCATTCGCGCACTTCTCAATCTCGCGCCCAAAACAGCTCGTCGCCTGTCTCCAGACGGACGCGAAGAAGAAATCCAAATCGACGTCGTCTCCGTTGGCGATCAATTGCGTGTGCGCCCGGGCGAACGCATTCCAGTAGATGGCGAAGTCGTGGACGGGAAAAGCTCCGTCGATGAATCGATGGTGACCGGTGAATCTCTTCCGGTCAGCAAGACCGTTGGAGCTAAAGTAATCGGCGGCGCCATCAATGGTAGCGGTGCGCTCATCGTTCGCGCGACAAGCGTCGGCCGCGATACTTTGCTGGCGCGTATCGTGCAAATGGTTGCCGAAGCGCAGCGCAGCCGAGCACCCATCCAGCGTCTCGCCGATCAGGTCGCCGGTTGGTTCGTGCCGCTCGTCATCGCTATCGCGGGCTTAGCGTTCATTGCCTGGCTGACGTTCGGCCCTGAGCCTCGCTTCTCCTACGCATTGATCGCGGCCGTGTCCGTTCTGATCATTGCCTGTCCCTGCGCGCTTGGTTTGGCAACGCCGATGTCGATCATGGTCGGTGTCGGACGCGGCGCTCAATCCGGCGTTTTGATCAAGAACGCCGACGCTCTCGAACGCATGGAAAAGATCGACACGCTCGTCGTCGACAAGACCGGAACGCTAACGGAGGGCAAGCCGAAGGTCACCGCGATACGCACAGCTGCGTCCATCACCGAGGACGAGTTGCTGCGGCTGGCCGCGAGTCTCGAACAGGCGAGCGAGCATCCGCTCGGTGACGCCATCGTCGCGGCCGCCAAGGAGCGGGCCGTCCCGCTCGCGCCGGTTACCGACTTTTCCGCCCCATCAGGAAAGGGCGTTTCCGGCTCCATCGATGGACGCCAAATCGTGATCGGCAACCGCCACATCATGACGGACGCGGCAATCGATACGTCGCATTTCGATGCCGGCGCCGAGCAACTCCGCGCTGATGGCGCAACCGTCGTGTACGTCGCCGTCGATGGAAACGCCGCCGGTCTCATCGCCATTTCCGATCCCATCAAAGCGTCAACGCCTTCGGCGTTGCAATCGCTCCGTAGCAATGGAGTCCATATCGTGATGCTGACGGGCGACAATCCGACGACAGCCAAAGCCGTCGCGGCGAAGCTCGGCATCGCCGACGTCGAAGCCGACGTATTGCCCGAGGACAAAGCCAAAATTGTCGAGCGGTTACGCCGCGAAGGTCATGCCGTCGCGATGGCCGGCGACGGCGTCAACGACGCGCCCGCGCTCGCCACAGCTGATGTCGGCATCGCAATGGGCACCGGCACCGATGTCGCGATCGAGAGCGCCGGCATCACATTATTGAATGGCGATCTTCAGGGCATCGCGCGTGCCCGGCGCCTGTCGCAAGCAACGATGGCCAACATTCGGCAGAACCTGTTCTTTGCATTCCTCTATAATGCAGCCGGGGTGCCGATTGCAGCAGGCCTCCTTTATCCCGCATTCGGCTTGCTTCTGTCGCCGATCATTGCGGCAGCGGCTATGTCGCTGTCATCGGTCAGCGTCATCGCCAACGCCTTGCGACTCCGCTCCGCAAATATCGGCTGATCGCATCGGCCGTATCCCGGCTCGCCACCGCGTTCAGTGCATGCCTTCGGCAATGACTTCGAAAGACCGCAGATCATACGTCCGATGCAAAAGATTGAGCAGTTCGGCCGGCGGCCCGGCCGCCTCCGGCTGATCCCATTTCACGTCGAATACCGTCAACTCGGACTCCTGCTCCGTGCCCCGTGTCTTGCGCAGAAAGTTCGACCGGTATCCAGCTGCAGCCAAGACGCTGTGAAAGTCGCAAATCGACGGCACGTCGGATAACCCGGCGACCTCCACGTGCGCATGATGCTCGCGTTGCACCCTTAAATCGACCCACTTGACGCCAACGAGTACGGAAAGGATCAACGCTGTCCCGACGCAACCGAGGATCAATTGGCCGCCGCCAAAACACAGTCCGACAACCGTCATCGACCAAAGGGTCGCCGCCGTGGTGACGCCGGAAATGAGATTGCCGCGCTTCAGAATGGCGCCGCCGCCGATGAACCCCATGCCGGTCAGGATGCCGAGCGGAAGACGCATGTAATCCATGTTGCCAAACGAGCCTGGCGTCTTGCCGGCGACGGCAAGAAGAATGTTGGCCTGGATCATTGCCAGCGAGGCCGCAAGCGTCACCAGTACGGTCGTACGGAATCCGGCGCTATGCCCGCCTGCCTCGCGGTTGAGACCCACCGCTGCGCCTGCCGCGACGGTAAGGGCCAGCCTCAGGGCGATTTCCCACCAGCCAGGATGCAGCGACATATCCATGTGCGAAAACTCCGATGGCCGCAAAGGAACGATGCAGTATTCCGGGATTTTATGCGCCGTCGCCAACTTTCGGCAATCCGATTAGCCAGACGCACGCGACATTGCTACAACATGCGGCCTCAATCCGTACGCATTACTACAGCTCCCTCGCCGGTCGCCAGAGCACTCCATCCTGATGTCCAACGTTTCCGCCAGGCGCCGTCCCAGAGCATTGAGACGAGCGGTCGCCGTCACCTACTTGTTCCGGACCCGGCTGCGCAAAGCCTTGCGCGACGATGCGCTGGTCCTCGTTCTTATTGGAGCTGTCGTTGGCGCTCTCGCCGGTGGCGTGGCGGCGCTGATGGTTTATCTCTCCGAACTCATGCGCCACATCTTATTCGATCTCACGCCGGGAGAGCGGCTGAGCTCAATGACGAGTTTGCCGCGCTGGCCGACGCTGCTCGTCCTGACCATCGGCGGCCTCATCGTCGGACTTACATACTGGTATCGCGGAAATCGCCGCCACCAGATCGTCGATCCGATCGAGGCCAACGCGCTGCTCGGCGGGCGCATGTCGCTGACCGATAGCGCCTACGTCGCGATACAGTCGCTGCTTTCGAGCGGCTTCGGCTTGTCACTCGGCATCGAAGGCGGCTTCACTCAGGCGGCGGGTGCGATCGGTTCGAAGTTCGGACAATTCCTGCATCGCCGGCGGCACGACGTACGCATGCTCGTCGGCGCTGGAGCGGCGGGCGGTATCGCGGGAGCATTCGGCGCGCCGTTCGCTGGAGCCGCGTATGCGTTCGAACTGATCGTTGGAAGCTACACTGTCGCGAACCTGGCGCCGATCGTTGTCGCCGCCGTGCTCGGCTCCATTGCTGCGCATGTGTTGTTTGGACATGCCTATCGCCTGCCGGCCGAAACGCTCACGCTCGGCGATGGAGCTTATGCGTTTTCTTCCATCGGCCTCGGCATCATCTGCGGACTTCTTTCCGTGCTGCTGATGCGCGGCGTCACCGCCACCGAGCATATCTTCCGAGAAAGCGGCGTACGCACCGCACTGCGGCCATGCGCCGGAGGATTTCTGGTCGGCATCATCGCCATGTCCGTCCCGCACGTTCTGGGCTCAGGGCACGACGCAATGACGCTGATGTTGAATGGAAGTTGGCCGCTCGCCACTCTCATCGCCGTTCTCGGCGGCAAGATCGTTGCATCGGCTCTGTCGCTCGGTTCAGGTTTTCGCGGCGGTCTGTTCTCGACATCCCTGTTCCTCGGCACGGTGACCGGAGCCATTGCCGGACGACTGGGCGAGTACGTCGGTTTTTTCGGGCCGGCCGACGCCGCCATGATGAGCCTCGTCGGCATGGCGAGCTTTGGCGCCGCTGTCATTGGCGCACCGATGACGATGGCGCTTCTGGCCATCGAAGTGACCGGCGATTTCACAGTCGTTGGCCCGGTCCTTCTCGGCGTCATCGCCGCGACGCTGACGGTTCGGCAGGCCTTCGGATATTCGTTCGCGACGTGGCGCTTTCATCTGCGGGGCGAAGCCATCCTCAGCGGCGAAGATATCGGCTGGGTTCGTCAGACAACGGCGCGCGATCTCATGCGCCGCGATATCACTACGGTTCCGGAGACGATGCTGCTCTCCGATTTCCGCAGCAAGTTTCCCGTCGGCGCGACCAAATTCATCGCCGTTACGGACGCATCCGGGGCCTATGCCGGATTGGTGGACGTCGCCAACGTCCATGCCGAGGCGGCGCAGCAGAACGGCGAGCGGGACGACACACTGACAGTCGAACAGGTCGCGTCCCAAGCGGACAGCTGGGTGGACATCCACATGCGCTTCGATCGCCTGATGCCGCTCTTCGAAAGCCGGGAGACCGAATTGCTTGTCGTCGTCGATGAAAAAGCCAACAAGCGCGTCGTCGGGCTGATAACGGAGGCCTTCGCCTTGCGCCGCTATCGCCAGGAGATCGAAGTCCGCCAACGCGAGCTGTTCGGCTCGCAGCCCTAGCTTCAGAGGAATTCTTGATATGAAAATCGGCTTTATCGGCCTCGGTCAAATGGGGGCCGGCATCGCTGGCAATCTCATCAAAGCCGGCCATGACGTCACGGTCTACAATCGCACGCGCGCCAAGGCCGAACCGTTGGCATCCGATGGCGCGACGATTGCCGATCGTCCGGCGGATGCGTGCCGTGGCGACGTCGTCTTTACGATGCTCGCCGACGACGCCGCTCTCGAAGCTGTTGTCTTTGGCAGCGACGGCGTGCACGAAAACCTTGCGCAAGGCGCAGTGCACATCTCATTGAGCACGATCAGTGTTGCACTTTCCAAACGCCTCGCGTCGGATCACGCACGCTCCGGCCAACGTTATCTGGCGGCGCCGGTTTTCGGGCGACCGGACGCGGCGGCGGCGGCGAAGCTGTTCGTCGTTGCGGCAGGCGCACCCGAAGCCGTGCAGATCGCGATGCCGTTGTTTGACGTAATCGGTCAAAAAACCTTCGTGTTTTCCGAGACGCCGGAAGCCGCAAATCTCGTCAAGCTCAGCGGCAACTTTCTGATTGCCTCGGTGATCGAGTCTCTTGGCGAGGCGATGGCACTTGTGGGCAAGGCAGGCATCGACAAGCAGCAGTATCTCGACATGCTGACGTCAACGCTCTTTGGCGCGCCAATTTACAAGACTTACGGCAATCTGATCGCGGAAGCCAAGTTCGAGCCGCCTGGATTTGCCGCGCCTCTCGGGCTCAAGGACATAGGCTTGGCGCTGGCGGCGGGAACAGAGCTGCGCGTGCCGCTACCCCTCGCAAGCCTCTTGCGCGACCGTTATCTGACGCTGCTGGCGGGCGGCGGCGACAACCTCGATTGGTCCGCGATTGGCGGGCTGCCCGCCAAAGACGCGGGCAATTGACCGGCCGCTCTTTGTGCCCGACGGCTTCAACGTTGTGAGTTGCAATCTAAATGCCGGGCTGCAGCGGCACCTGTTTCAGGTGTCCAAAGACCGATGGCGTACGCGGCCAGCGGCCGTGCGCAACGAAATTCCGTCCGACTGATCCGGCGTAGCATCCCCAGCGGAAGGCATCCCACAGAGCCGTTTCACCAAGAGCCGTACGTTTCGAGAAGAAGGATGCCCGCAGCGAATAGGCATCAGATCGCTGCTTTTCCGTGTCGTTGTAGAAGGCTTGAATCTTACCGGATTCCATACCGGGCGTGGCGAGCCAACCGGGTACGTAAGCATTACAGAGCCGCTCGACATCGAGCAGCGCCTTGCTGGCGCCTGTTCCACTTACCGGACACGCGGTCGAGAACGCATCACCGACAAGCACCATGCCTGGCTGCATCGTATTCTCGGTCGCGATGAGATCGACGGGCCGAATTTTAACGGCACCCCGCACGTTCAAACGGCCGGTCAGGTGCGTGAGGTTGGGCAAAGCTTCTTCAATGGCGTCAATCGGATTGTCACGGCACCTCCGCACCCAGGGGTCTCCCAGTTCATGATAACTGAAGAGATTGACGCGCAGGCCGCTCGGCAGCGGAAACAGCGTAACGTAAGAAACGCGATGCGCCGGGTTTTCACCAAAATACGTCAGCGAGTCGAACGGCAGCGCCTTGGCCTCCGCATCGAACGCAATCGACAGCGAGTGTCCCTTGCTGAGTTCGCGACGACGCATTCCGACACGTTCGAGCAATCCCGCTCCAAGCCCCGTCGCGCCGATAACGAGTCGCGCCGAAATCTGCTCGCCTCCGGCGGTCGTCAAAAGCTGGCGCTCCGGCGTAAGCTTGATGCCGGTGATCTTATCGCGACAGAAATCGACGCTTCCCGGCACCAGATCACGGATCGCGTTCACGAGATCGCCGTACGCGATCCCGTACTCGACGATCGGCTTGACCTCGGCCAGGCGTCCGAGGCGCGCGACCCAGATGTTTTCATAGCGGCGCGTGAACGGCAGGATGTCATCAAGCACGCCCGCCTTGCGTAGCGCGTTTGCGTGCGGCCGTTCGATCTTTTCACATCGGAAATCAGGGCGAGCCCGTTCGAACGGATCGATGAGCGTCACGGCATAGCCGACGCGCCCCAGCATCGTCGCAGCTAGAGAACCGGCGAGCCCAGCCCCGACAATCGCAACGTCCGTTTCCCGCACGTCCCTCACCCTACAAACTTGCTGCTCGAACCTATGCGTTCAGCATTACTTGCGCCTTAAGGCGGTCGGGCCGCGGGCCTCACAATTCGGTATGGTCAATGAAATCTTACCGCCGAACGGACCCGACTCGGCAGGATCGCAGTACTACGAGGTCGCCTTAAAAGCTGTCCGGAAGTCTTCGGACGACAGCTCTTGCAGAATGTCGCGCAAGCTCGCCGCCCGCTTTTCTCCAAAAACCGCCTCGAAGCGCTGCTGCGCCTCGGACCACAGCCGGGTGGTCTGCTCGAGCTTTCTCTTGCCGGCTTTCGTGAGCGTCGCGTGCTTCACCCGTCTGTCCCTATCGTCCGGAACCAAGGCGACGTAGCCGTCGCGGATCAAGGGCTTCAGAGTATGACCGAGCGCCGACAGATCCATCACGATCTCTTCGGAAAGTTGGCGAAGCGTCGGCCCGTCCATGATTTGAATTTGAGCCAGCAATCCGTGCTGCGTCGCGCGAAGACCGCTCGGCGCGAGAGCATCGTCATAGAGCTGACTGAGCATACGGCTGGCCCGCCGGAGCATCGAATTGTTGCAGTCGCGTGTCATCCAAACCTCTCGAACGCAATGTCGTACGAAAATAAAAAATTTTCAAGGCATATGCCACTGATTTGCTTGGGCTAAGTTGGGACCGGGCCCGACCGAGGCTGGCACCTTACGGAAATTGCACTTGATTTCCGGCAATCTCAAATTTAATGGCATATGCCTGTAATTACATAGGAGGCGTTTATGCTAGGCAAAGTGACCGCCACGACCGTGGCTACGGAAACCATCGAAGGCGCCAACGGCGTCCGCTATTCTTATCGGAGGTTCGGAAAATCGGGCGGCGTGCCGCTCGTTCTGCTGCAACACTTTCGCGGCAATCTCGACAACTGGGACCCCGCACTGCTCGACACGCTCGCCACCGAGCGCGAGGTCATCATCTTCAATAACGTTGGTGTTGCCTCAACCGGCGGGACGGCACCGAACACGGTTACCCAAATGGCGCGTGATGCGATCACCTTCATCGAAGCCTTGAAACTCCCTGAAACAGATTTGCTTGGCTTTTCATTAGGCGGCTTTGTCGCCCAGGAAATCGCGCTGCTGCGTCCAAACCTCGTTCGCAGACTCATTCTTGCCGGTACGGGACCGCAGGGCGGACCCGTCATGCACGGTTGGCGCAAGGACATCGCCGACGCCGCCCGGGTCGATCAGATCGGCGCCGAGCCGCTTCTTTACATCATGTTCAAGCAGACGCCGACCAGCCAGGCCAAGGGCATGGAGTATCTCGGCCGCTTCATGGAACGCAAAGACCGCGACGCATCCAGCACGCTCGCAACGCGCGACGCCCAATACGACGCCGTCGTCGAATGGGGTATTCCGGACCACGACAAGTTGCAGCGCCTCGCCGCCATCTCTCAGCCGACACTCGTCGCCAACGGCGATGACGATCGCATGTGTCCGCCACGGCTGACGCACCTGATGGGTGGCCTGATC
>DATLJG010000287.1:0-3936 GCA_035538995.1 Hyphomicrobium sp.
ACCGAGGTCAAGGGATTGCGACGCCTACTGCCGAATTTTGCGACAGCGCAGTGGAAAATTCGACGGATCGGGCGTTCCGAGCCGTTCTGGCTGCAAGCGGCGCGCACATATTTCCGCCGCCGGGGAGGGCTAGGCATCCGCCTATGAGAGGGTTGTTTTCGCAAATCATCATCGGCGTCATCGTGACCGTTCTCGGGACGGTCATCGCCAATGCGATCGTCGGTGGCGGTCGCGGGGGCCATCATTTCCTGCCAGGGCATTTTTCCGGATCGAACCGGCACTGAGCCAGAACTTCGATCGCGGCGGCAGTTTTCGGCGGGCGGTGCCAGAAAGGCGACCCGCGGGCCGCCTTTCCGTGCTTCGTCGAGGATCGGTAATATCAATAGTCAGGCAATTAGCTCTCGAGCTGCCAGATGCCCGTCGGAAGACGGCAGGCAACGATCTCGGTGCGTTTGGTGATCTTGACAGTGCTCAGGACGACGACGGCATGCCGGCAGACGGCGCCTTTCGTGTCCTTGAACGATGAAACCGGCTGGATGACGCCCGACAAGCGGCCGTTATTGCGATGCCAGACGTAGGTCGATCCATCGGCAACCTCGGTCAGGGCGAGTTGCACTTTTTCGAGCGCCGCGATTTCATCGACCTCGTTCAGGGCCGGTTGATCGAGCTTGAGGCTCAGCGATGTGTCACCGCTTTTGGGGCACAAGCCGCTTGCCGCCGCGCTGTTGCCGGCGTGGGCGAAGCCGCTCGAGACGAACAGCGAGGCGACGAGCGCGAAGGCCGTAACGCCGGCTGCTGCGAAGGGAAAAAGAGACGCATTATTGGACATGACGCTACTTTCTACGCGACGGGAAAACTCCGGACCGCCATACAGGGCGACGGGAGGAGTGTGGCGCGGCATGGTTAAAAGCACCTGAAGATGGGATGCTTCAGAGTTTTGTTGTGACGCGATCCAAGCTGTTAAAATCAACTATTGAGTATGCAACATGAGCGATACGGCAAGCATGGCGAGTGGTGGCGGCGATGGTGAGGACTTCTGCGGAGCGCAAGAGCCGTTCGCGCTGTTCCATGCGTGGATGGCGGAAGCCGAGGCATCAGAACCGAACGACCCGAACGCGATGGCTTTGGCGACGGTCGATGACGCAGGCTTGCCGGACGTTCGAACGGTGCTGCTCAAGGGCGTGGATGATGCTTCGAGCCCCGAGCGCGGTTTCGTCTTCTATACGAATTTCGAGAGCGCCAAGGGCCGGGAGCTGCTCGCCACTCCGAAGGCGGCGCTTCTGTTCCACTGGAAATCGCTCGGACGGCAGATCCGCGTGCGTGGTGCGGTGACGCTCGTCTCGCATCAGGAGGCCGACGCATATTTCGCGTCGCGTCCGCCGCTGAGCCGTATTGGCGCCTGGGCCTCGCAGCAGTCGCGGCCGCTGTCGTCGCGCGAGGTGCTCGAAGCCAAAATCCAGCATTACGAGAATAAATTCGCCGATGGCACGATTCCGCGGCCGGCCTACTGGTCCGGTTTCCGTGTCGTTCCGGCCGAGATCGAGTTCTGGGCGGAGCGTCCGTTCCGTCTGCACGACAGGATTGTCTTTCGGCGCGACGCACCGCACGATTCCTGGCACAAGAGCCGTCTTTATCCGTAAGGATGGTCGCGTTACGGGCGGCATCTCAAAAAGGCGCCACTTGTGACGCTACGGACCAGGCGGCAATAGATTTGGCTCGTCATCGACAATAGAGACCCGAATGGCGCTGAACATGGTGACGAACGGCATCGGGCAGCGGCGCGCGGGGAAACGGGTGCGCGATCGCCGCCGCTCGAACCGCATCTATTACGCCGGTGGCCAGCCGCCGACGTTCCTGGCGATGTGGACGAGCCGTCTGGCGGTCTTCTCGGCGCTGGCGGCCATCGTGACGGTGGCGCTGCACCGCTTTTCTCTGCTTCCGACGTCCGTGGCGATTACGCTTGCCATTGCCGTTTTAGCAGGAGCTCTGCTGGCGCTGGTGATGGCGGCCGTGGCGGGGCTCGATATCTGGGTCACGGGCCGGCAGGGAGCAGCGCGGGTTTTTTGCGGCGCCATCGTGGCGCTGACGCTTCTCGGAATCCCGGTGGGTGCCTGGGCCTACAGCCGTAATTGGCCCGAGATCAACGACGTCTCGACGGATCTCGCGGAGCCGCCCGACTTTACTGAGGCCAAGGACGAACGTCCGGCGGGTGCAAATTCGGTCGACTATCCGGGAGAGCGCTTCGCGGACTTGCAGCGGGCCAGCTATCCGGATCTCAAGAGCCTTGTTCTGCCGCGACCGGCGGACGACGCTTACGAGCTGGTGCTGCAGGCGCTGGGAAAGCTCAAGTACAAGACGACGCTGGAACTGCCGCCGGAGACGGAGGAGAACGCTCCGGGCTTCATCGAGTTTTCCGATCACACGCTCGTCTTGGGGCTGGTCGATGACGTCGTCATTCGCGTGCTCGACGAAGATCAGTCATCGCGCATCGATATTCGTTCGGCCTCGCGCTACGCGCCGTTCGACTTCGGACGAAATGCGGAGCGCGTCCGCACGCTGCTGAAACAGATCGTGACCCGGTTCGAGGCGTCGGTTCCCGATCCAGACCGCGCCGCGAGCAAGGCGAAGCTCAAATCGGCGAAAGGACGCCGTCCGGCGTCAAAGGCAGATCGGAGGCGACCAGACCCTTCTCGATCAAGTATTCGACGTGCGCCTGGACGGAAAGCGTCGCCGCCGGGAGCATCTGCGGGGCGAGGCCCTGGTAGATCTCGGGAACAATACGACGAATAGTCGTTGCCCCACCGGCGAGTGCATCGAGCACCGACTTTTCGCGCCAGCGCCTGTGCAGAAGATAGGCTTTGACGGTGCGCTGGGGATCATTGATGCGGCCGCCGTGTCCGGGCAGAAAGACGTCGTCCTGACGGTCGAGCAGCAATTCGAGCGAGGCGACGTAATCGGCCATGCGCCCCTCGGGCGGCGCCACCACGGTCGTATTCCATGCCATGACGTGATCGCCGGAAAATACGACGGGCCGGCCTGCAAGTGCGAGACACAAGTGGTCCGGTGCATGGCCGGGCGTATGGATGGCGGTCAGAGCCCAGTCGCTGCCTTCGAGCGTATCGCCGCCGCGCAATGCCACGTCGGGCTGGAAATCGTAATCGACGAAGAACTTGCCCGACGGGCTGTCCTTCAATGCGATGCGTCCGGCCTCCGGATCGCGCGGAAATGCAGCGACGACCGCGCCTGTTTCAGATTTGAGCCTGGCGATGCCGCCAACATGGTCGCGATGGGCGTGCGTCGCGATGATGTGGGTGATCGGGCGGCCGCCTGCCGCCCTGAGGATCGCATCGCGATGCTCGGGATCGTCGGGACCGGGATCGATGACCGCCAGCGACGTCGATCCGACGAGGTAGGTATTTGTGCCCTTGAATGTCAGCGGGCTCGGGTTTTGCGCGACGACGCGAACGATGCCCGGCCCCATCGGGGATGCCTCGCCATAAGCGAACGCCATGTCCGTTTTGAACTTCAGGGCATCCAAGGTCAGTCGCCTTTCCGGGCTCCGCGCCTTGCTCAACGAAAAGCAGCGGTTGGCGCAGACCTATCAAAAAGGGCGCGCAATTCAAACGACGCTAACGCCGCTGGTCGCGGACATCATGCCAACCTTCGCCCCACCCCTAACCTCCCCATCAAGGGGAGGGGAAATTCCGCTGGTGCGAGGTGAGCATGGGGACTGGATCGACGAAAAGGCGAAATCAGGTGCTATCGGAACGCCGCGGGGCAACCGTTGATTGCTGCGCGAGGGCAGCAATGGCGCGCGCGTGGTGCCGCTCGATTTCAGCGGCCCGCTCCGTCAAGTAAGTGAAAACCGGGTCGGATTCCGCTGCCGTTCGCCCTCGCGCTGATCATGCACGCCAACACTCTGACGGTAACGCCCGA
>DATLJG010000288.1:0-3299 GCA_035538995.1 Hyphomicrobium sp.
TGAGGCTGCGGTCGATGCCGGCGTATCGGCCTATGTGGTCGATGGCTTGAAGCAGGACCGGGTCAAGCCGATCCTCGATATGGCGATCAGCCGTTTCAACGCCTTTTCACGCATGGCCCGTGAACTGGACGAAGCGCGATCTGAACTCGAAAATCGCAAGCTCGTCGATCGTGCGAAAGGCATTCTGATGGCGACGCGCGGTCTTTCGGAGTCGCAAGCCTATGCGCTCTTGCGCAAAACGGCGATGAATCAGAACCGAAAAATTTCGGAGATTGCCGAAAGCCTCATCACAGCCGCCGGGCTTCTCGCCCCACCCGAGGAGGAGTCGTGAGATGGCGGACAAGCACCAGATAACCGCGGGCTTCATGCCGCTTCTCGACAGCGCGGTACTCATCGCGGCCAGGGAGAAAGGCTTCGCGGAGGCGGAGGGCGTCGACCTTAGCCTCGTTCGCGAAACGTCGTGGGCGAATATCCGCGATCGCTTGGCCGTCGGACACTTTCATGTCGCGCATATGCTGGCGCCGATGCCGATCGCCTGCAATCTCGGCCTTACACCACTCGCCGTTCCGACAATCGTTCCGATGGCACTCGGCCTCGGTGGCAATGCCATCACGGTTTCGAACGCCTTATGGGCCGAGATGAGTGACGTGGGCGCGAGGGCGGATTTCGATCCGGCGACGGCTGGGCGGGCGCTCAAGGACGTGGTGCGCAGACGCACTGCCGGATCCAAACCGTCCCTGCGGTTCGCGGTGGTGCATCCGTATTCGGGCCACAACTACGAGCTTCGCTATTGGCTCGCGGCTTGCGGCATCGACCCGGTTCGCGACATCGAGATCATCATTGTTCCGCCGCCTTTGATGTTGGACGCTTTGGCGAGCGGCTCCATCGACGGCTATTGCGTCGGCGAGCCGTGGAACACCGCAGCCACGCTGCTCGGCCGTGGCCATATCGCAACCGTGAAAGCCGCCTTGTGGCGGTCGAGTCCGGAAAAGGTTCTGGGTGCGGGCGCACGCTGGGCCCATGAAAATCCCGATGCGTTGTCGGCCCTGTTGCGGGCCCTTTGCAGGGCTTCACAGTGGTGCGGCGATATTCGAAACCGCGACGACCTTGCACAAATTCTCGCCAAGAATATCTATGTCGCGAAGCCGATCGATTGGTTGCTTCCGGCTTTGCGCGGCCGGTTGCCTGCTGGAAGCGGAGAGATCGTTTCCGTCACCGACTTCTTCGTGCCTTTTGCGAAGGGCGCGACATTTCCGTGGAAGAGCCACGCGCTATGGTTTTATTCGCAGATGGTCCGCTGGGGACAAACGATGCACAGCGCCGAGCACACACGTCTCGCACGCGAGACCTATCGGCCTGATCTCTACCGCTCAGCGTTGAAGCCTCTCGGTGTTGCGCTCCCGGTTGCGAACGCCAAGGTCGAAGGCGCACTTACCGCCGAAACGCCGGTCGGCTCGTCGGGCGCGAGCCTCACACTCGGGCCTGACGGCTTCTTCGACGGCGGGTTGTTCGATCCCGACATGCTTGACGATTATATCGAGCGACAGAAGCTCTGAGCGCGTTTCCGGGAAGAACGTGCGCTGCACAAATTTTATGCCGCGCCGCCCAAAAATTGCTGAATGTTTGGACTTGCGAAGCCCGCGCCGCTGTCGCTAGCTATGGACCAACCATCTGAGTTGAATGAATAATTATCGACTCGCCTAAGTGGCACGATTTCTGCTCTTAGGATTTCAACGCGTCCAATGGCGGGCGCATCATAGGCAAAGCTGCCGATCAAGCATTCCTGCCCCTCGTGGGGCGTGAACGCTTGGCCGGCAGCTTTTTTTGTTTCGGCGCGGCGACAGGGACAACGAATGCGCACTCACGAGAGATCGATCCTCAAGGCGGCCACGGCGGATCGTCGCGCGCTGTGGATGTCAACAATCGCGTTCACCGCCTGCTTCGCGGTGTGGACCATCTTTTCGATCATCGGCATTCAAATCAAAGAGCAACTCGGGCTGAGCGAAGCCGAATTCGGACTGCTGGCCGGAACGCCTATCCTGACGGGTTCGCTGGCGCGAATTTTTCTCGGAATTTGGACGGACCGTTTCGGCGGCCGGTTGCTCTTTACGCTGAACATGCTCGCGGCGAGCGCGGCGACAGCGCTGCTCGTTTTCGCCAACACTTATCCGCAAATGCTGTTGGCGGCGCTTGGCGTCGGCCTGGCCGGAGGTTCCTTTGCGGTCGGAGTTGCCTACGTTTCCCGCTTCTTTCCATCGGGGCAGCAAGGGACGGCACTCGGTATTTTCGGCGCCGGAAACGTCGGTGCGGCTGTCACGAAATTCGTTGCGCCCTTCGTTCTCGTCGCCTGGGGTTGGCATGCCGTTGCCTTGATTTGGGCTGGTGCGCTGGCGGTCATGGCGATTGTGTTCTGGTTCACGACGAGCGACGATCCCGTCATCGCTGAGCGCCGACGCGCCGGAGCCTCATCCAAAGCCGACGGCATGGACCTCTCGCTCTTGAAGGACGTGCGCGTCTGGCGCTTGTCGTTCTATTATTTCTTCACCTTCGGGGCTTTCGTTGCGCTGGCTTTGTGGCTTCCCCGTTACCTGATCGGCGTCTACGGCTTCAGCATCGAAACCGCCGGCATGATCGGCGCGGCCTATTCCATTCCCGCCAGCATATTCCGCGCGTACGGCGGCGTGCTTTCGGACCGCATCGGTGCACGGACTGTTCTCTACTGGTGCTTCGGCGTTTCCGCGATCGCGACATTCGCCCTGTCGCTGCCGCCGACCGACTACGTCGTGCATGGAACGCGCGGTGCGATTGCAGCGCATTTCGAGATCACGCCACTGGTGTTCGTCGGCATCGTAATCGTACTCGGCTTCTTCATGAGCATCGGTAAAGCCGCCGTCTACAAGCACATCGCGACGTATTACCCCGACAGCGTCGGCTCCGTCGGCGGCTTCGTCGGCATGATCGGCGGACTGGGTGGCTTCGTCCTGCCGATCGCATTCGGCTTCGTCAACCAAGTGACCGGCCTTTGGACCAGCTGCTTCATGCTGCTGTTCGTTATCGTCACGATCCTGTTGCTGTGGATGCACGTTTCCATCCGGCTCACGGAACGACAGGCCAACCCGGAGAATGCAAGGCGCTCTGATGCTGAGCGAGGGTTCAGTCCGATCAGCGGTAGCGTTTGAAAATAGGAAACGACAAAACCATGACCGAGAAACTCGTCATCATCGGTAACGGAATGGCGCCGGGCCGCATGCTCGAACATTTGTTCGAGACCGCAGCGGACCGATACGAAATCACGATCT
>DATLJG010000289.1:0-2693 GCA_035538995.1 Hyphomicrobium sp.
TCGCGTTGCCGCTTCAGCCGCACTTGCGGGGAGCGCCATCGCCCCTATAGTGCCGCGCGTTTCCTCGCTATTGTCACAACCCTCGAAAGCCATCCGCATGAGCGCCGCGCCCAAGTCCGTGAAAAAAGTCGTCCTCGCCTACTCCGGCGGGCTCGATACGTCGATCATCCTGAAATGGCTGCAGGAGACGTACGGCGCGGAAGTCGTCACCTTCACCGCCGACCTTGGCCAGGGCGAGGAACTGGAACCGGCGCGCCAGAAGGCGTTGATGCTCGGCATCAAGCCGGAGAACGTCTTCGTCGAAGACCTGCGCGAAGAGTTCGTCCGCGACTTTGTCTTCCCGATGTTCCGCGCCAACGCGGTTTATGAAGGCGTCTACCTGCTCGGCACGTCGATCGCGCGCCCGCTGATCGCTCAAAAGCAGATCGAGATCGCCCGCAAAGTCGGCGCCGACGCGGTTTGTCATGGCGCGACGGGCAAAGGCAACGATCAGGTTCGTTTCGAGCTCGGCTACTATGCGTGCGAGCCCGGCATCAAGATCATCGCACCGTGGCGCGAGTGGAGCTTCAAGGGCCGCGAGGAACTTCTGAAATTCGCCCGCGATCACCAGATCCCCGTCGCCAAGGACAAGGAAGGCGAGTCGCCCTTCTCCGTCGACGCCAACCTTCTGCACTCCTCCTCCGAAGGTAAAGTGCTTGAAGACCCGGCCAAGAAAGCACCCGAAATCGTCTATCAGCGCACCATTTCGCCGATGGCCGCTCCCGACAAGGTGACGACGATCAAGATCGGCTTTGAAAAGGGCGACGCCGTCTCGCTCGACGGCAAGAAGCTGTCGCCCGCGACCTTGCTCAAGGCGCTGAACGACCTCGGCCGCGACAACGGCATCGGCCGCCTCGACCTCGTCGAGAACCGCTTCGTCGGCATGAAATCGCGCGGCGTCTACGAGACGCCCGGCGGCACCATCCTGCTTGTCGCCCACCGTGCCATCGAAAGCATCACGCTCGATCGCGGTGCAGCCCACCTCAAGGACGAGATCATGCCGCGCTACGCCGAGCTGATCTACAACGGCTTCTGGTTCGCGCCGGAGCGTGAAATGTTGCAGGCGCTGATCGACAAGAGCCAGGAGCACGTCGAAGGCGAGGTGACGCTCGACCTCTACAAAGGCAACGTCATCGTCACCGGCCGCGAGAGCAGCAAGTCACTCTATTCGCCAACGCTCGTGACCTTCGAGGACGACAAGGGCGCTTACGATCAGAAGGATGCCCAGGGCTTCATCAAGCTCAACGCCCTGCGCCTCAGAACGCTCGGCAAGCGGAACAACCCGTAAGCTGCGGACGAGAGCAACGGCCGCGGCGCGGACGGTCGGGAGCTGGCAGTGATCGTCATTACGCGAAACGGAAAGACAACGGTCCTAACTGGGTGGCGCGAATGGCTGGCGCGTGCCGGCGTTTTCCTCGCCGCGATCCTGCTTCTGGCCCTCGTGGCCTTCGTCATGCTCGGACTTGCGGTAACGATCGGCGCCATCGCGATGATCGTCATTCCGGCGGCCCTCATCGTGGCCTTGCTCGGCTCGCTGTTCGCGCGCCATTAACGAATTGACCGCGCCGTCACGTGGACACGACGCGCACCGAATAAGCTAACTCTTGACGTCGCGCCTTCCGTCCCCGACATGGCGGTCTCGCGCGGATCGTCCGCGCATTGCCCTTAATGGAGCGAGCCAGAGCAACCCATGATGACCGCGACGACCGGCACCCCGATCATCACACCCGCCGAATGGGCGCCTCAGAAGGCGATTTGGACGGCATGGCCCGCCAACGCCAAAGAATGGAACGGCGACCTTGACTCGCCACGGCGCGACGTCGCCGCCCTTATCCGTGCGCTCAGCATGGCCGGAAACAAAGTACGCCTGCTCGCCAACGGTGCCGAAGCGGAAACCTCCGCGCGCGCCGCGCTTTCGATCGACGTCGCTGAAGTCATCCCGGCGAAGTACGGCGATATCTGGCTGCGCGATACCGGTCCGATCTTCGCGCGCAGCGCAGCAGACGCAATCGCGTTGCGTTTCAAGACCAACAGCTGGGGCGGCAAATATGATTTACCGGACGACGCCACGGTCGGCGACGTCGTCGCCAACTTTGCGAAGACGCCGATCCGGCGTTTCGATTTCGTGCTCGAAGGTGGCGCCGTCGATCATGATGGCGAAGGAACGATCCTGACGACGCGGCAAACGCTGCTCAATCCGAACCGCAACGGCTGGACGAAAGAGGCTGCCGAGGCCGCGCTGCGCGAGGCCTTCGGCGCGCGCAAGATCATCTGGATCGACGAAGGCTTGAAGAACGACCACACCGACGGCCACGTCGATAACATCGCGCGTTTCGTAGGCCCGGGCCGCGTCGTCTGTCAGGCCCCCGCCGGACCCGACGATCCTAACGCGGAAACGCTCGATGCGATCGCCGACACACTGGCGCGAGCCACCGACGCCGCCGGCCGCACGCTCGAGGTGATCCGCATCCCCGGCGTCGGACTCTATCACAACGCGCTTGGCGAAATCTCACCCGCGTCCCACATGAACTTCATCATCGCCAATGGCGTTGTCGTCGTGCCGATCTACGGCACGGCAACCGAAGCCGATGCCTTGCAGGCTTTGCAGGAAGTCTTTCCGCAGCGCGCCGTCGTCGGCGTATCGTCGCGTGGCC
>DATLJG010000290.1:0-5742 GCA_035538995.1 Hyphomicrobium sp.
GCACGCGCAATTTCGCGCGAGCACGGCAAGACACACGCCGACGCGCTCGGAGAATTGCAACGCGGAATCGACGTTGTCGATTTCGCCTGCGGAATTCCGCATCTGCTGAAGGGCGAGTTCAGCCGCAACGTCGGACCCGACATCGATAGTTGGTCCGACCGGCAGCCGCTTGGCGTCGTCGCCGGCATCACACCTTTCAACTTTCCGGCGATGGTGCCGATGTGGATGTTCCCTATCGCGATTGCGTGCGGGAACGCCTTCATTCTGAAACCATCGGAGCGCGATCCGTCGGCCCCGATGCTGATTTGGGATTTGTTTCAACAAGCCGGATTGCCTGCCGGAGTGTTCAATGTCGTGCATGGCGACAAGGCGATCGTCGATGCGATCTTGGATCATCCCGATATCGCCGCCGTTTCGTTCGTCGGCTCGACGCCGATCGCGCAATATGTTTACGCGCGGGGCTCGGCAAGCGGCAAACGGGTGCAGGCTTTGGGCGGCGCGAAAAACCACATGATCGTCATGCCGGATGCGGACCTCGATCAGGCCGTCGATGCGCTGATGGGTGCAGGCTACGGCTCGGCGGGCGAACGCTGCATGGCGATCTCCGTCGCGGTTCCTGTCGGAGAAAAAACCGCCGACCGTTTGGTCGAAGCTCTGGCTCCGCGCATCCGCAGCCTGAAGGTCGGACCGGCGACCGATCCCGAGTCCGAGATGGGTCCGGTCGTGACGGCGGACGCCAAGCGCCGCATCAGCGGACTGATCGACAAGGGCGTGCAGGAAGGCGCCGAACTCGTGGTCGACGGCCGCGGCCTGACGCTTCAGGGTTACGAGAACGGCTTCTTTCTCGGCGGTTCCCTTTTCGACCGGGTGACGCGCGATATGACGATCTATCGCGAGGAAATTTTTGGTCCGGTGCTTTCGGTCGTGCGTACCGCGAACTATGACGAAGCCGCCGATCTCATCAACGCCAACGAATACGGAAACGGCACAGCGATCTTCACGCGCGACGGTGATGCGGCACGCGCCTTCGCGGATAGGATCGAGGTCGGAATGGTCGGCATCAACGTGCCGCTTCCTGTTCCTGTCGCCTATCACTCATTTGGCGGCTGGAAGCGGTCGCTTTTCGGAGACCATGCGATCTACGGACCGGAAGGCGTGCATTTCTATACCCGGCTGAAGAC
This sequence comes from Hyphomicrobium sp., assembly GCA_035538995.1. Lineage (GTDB taxonomy): Bacteria > Pseudomonadota > Alphaproteobacteria > Rhizobiales > Hyphomicrobiaceae > Hyphomicrobium_B. The sequence goes on from DATLJG010000290.1 coordinate 1,182, forward strand.
GGTTACCGCACGTTGGCCCGCCGGCATCCGCAGGGGTGCCGAGTTCGATTTTCCGAGCTTGAAGTAATCGGTTTTTCGAAGACGATTTTATTTCGCCGTCGTCACGTGCCGTTCTATCCGTGTCTTGCAAGCGGGGGAGAGATCGGCGCCGTGCGCGGTCAGGCAATGTCGTATTTTGCCTTTGCCGTGTTCGACGTCATCGCAGAACTTTTGAATGTCGGCGGAGCATACGCCGTGGCGCGTGCCGACTTTTTTGACCTTTGCTTCGGCCCCTGCTTCGTCAGCGGCGCACGAACCCGCGGCGCCGATCATTACGATTGCGGCGGCTATGATGGATAGGTTCATTTGCTGTCCCCCAACAGCTCGCGTCAGCAACGATGTTGCCGAAGTGCTCATCGCACTCCTGCATACCGAGCCATCTGCCGACGCTTCGTCTGCATCATGAGCGCCACAACGTTAGCGGCGCACATGATGGAGTACGCGCTCAAAGGGAACAGCGCAACGACGACATTACCGCAGATACGGGCAGACGCGCTCGTTGCCGCGACGATCGATAAAGGTGCCCGTGCGATAGCTGAACTCGGGGAAGTCACGCGCACAGCGATCCATATCGGCACGGTCGGCCCGATGCTCGGCAACGGCAGAGGCAATCAATGCGCCGCCGATGATGCCACCGACCAATGCGCCCGGTCCCCAGCCCCAACCACCGCCGTGATGACGCCAGCCGACTTCGGTGATGTTCGATTGCGGTTGCGCACTCGCGACGGCACCCGAAACGAGTGGCGCGGCCGATGCCTGCTCAACGATTGCCACGTTTGCAACGATGCTGGCCGCAGCAACGGCCGCGGCGATCGATTTGCGAAATTTCATCATTTGTAGAAACCCTCATCCAAGTGGGATGCCTGTGCATAGAACGTGATTCGCACCGCAATCCGTCGCCGGCTCAAAATTCCTTGATCTGGTTTTGAGCCTATCCCTGCGCGTACGCGGCCCGCTTCGGAGTTGGCTGTCAAATACGTCGAAATGATGCTGTGGCCGAAGCTGCAAAAGAAAACCGGCCGCTCCGGGGGGAGGAGCGACCGGTCGGTGCGCGCCGGTGAGGGGACCGGCGGGCACGGGGGGTCTAAAGTCTATTCCGCCGCGTGGCGAAAGGCATGTGCGCCGTCGAGACTATCGAAGCCGAGCGATGATGCGACCGCCTGATGCGTGATGCGTCCGCCCATGACGTTCAGTCCCGCGGCCAAATGCGGATCGCGATCGAAGGCTGCGAGACCTTTGTCGGCGAGCTTCATGACGAAGGGCAGCGTCGCATTGTTGAGCGCTTGCGCTGACGTCATGGGCACGGCACCGGGCATGTTCGCGACGCAGTAATGGATGATGCCATCGAGTTCGAATGTCGGATGGGCATGTGTCGTTGGCTTCGACGTTTCGAAGCATCCACCCTGATCGATCGCCACATCAACAAGCACTGCGCCTCGTTTCATTTCCTTCAACATGGCGCGCGCCACGAGCTTCGGTGTGCTGGCTCCAGCAACGAGGACGGCGCCGACCACAACGTCGGCCGCAAGCACCTCGCTCTCGATTGTCTGCATCGTCGCCGCAAGCGTCGTGACACGGCCCTCGAGAAGCTCATCGAGTTGGCGGAGGCGCGGCAGCGATTTGTCGATGATCGAAACATCGGCTCCGAGGCCGACTGCCATTCTCGCCGCCTGCGTTCCGACGACCCCGCCGCCGAGGATGACGACCTTGGCAGGCTTGACGCCGGGAACACCGCCCAGCAGCACGCCGCGTCCGCCCGCAGGCCGGCGCAGCGAGATTGCAGCTGCTTCGATGGATAGACGCCCGGCGACCTCGCTCATCGGCGCCAACAGCGGCAAGCCACCGTTTGCGTCCGTGACCGTTTCATAGGCGATGGCCGCCACGCCCGACTCCATCAGACCGATTGCCTGCTGCGGATCCGGGGCCAAGTGTAAATAGGCGAAAAGGATTTGATCGGATCGCAGCCGCTTCCACTCGACTGGCTGCGGCTCTTTCACTTTCACGATCATGTCTGCGTCGTGAAAAACGGCGTCGGCGCTGGCGGCAATCCGCGCGCCGGCTTTTTCGTAGACGGCATCATCCGCAAAAATGCCGGCACCGGCGCCGGATTGAACGATGACCTGATGGCCATGAGCAACCAACTCGCGAACCGACCCAGGTACGAGGCCGACGCGAAATTCGTCGCTTTTGATTTCTGCCGGAATGCCGATGCGCATTTTCGCTTCCCAGATGCGATTGACCGACGTTCTACAGCGTAGAATGACACGCCCGGCGCGCAGTTACCCGGCGATTTGGCCTTGCCGACAACGGTATGGTTGCAGATAATCTGCGCAGAAAAGCCATTCGGTGTTGGAAAATGACGGCGCACGCCCTCGATGCACTCGATAGGGCCATTTTGGCGGCCCTCCTCCAGGATGGGCGGCAGTCTCAAGTCGAATTGGCCGAGCGCATTCCTTTGTCAGCGACGGCGATCGCGCGCCGCATTCGGGCGTTGGAGGAAGCCGGGGTTATTTCCGGCTATCAGGCACAGATCAGCCGCAAGGCGCTTGGGCTGACCATGATGGCGATCGTGCAAATCACCCTGAAAAGCCAGAACGAGGAATTGCTGGCGGCGTTCGAGAAGGCTGCGGCAGCCGCACCGTCGATCGTCTCCTGCCTCATGATGTCGGGCGAGGACGATTACATCATTACCGTGCTCGCGCACGACCTCGCGGATTTCGAACGCATCCACAAGGAACAGCTTTCGCGCTTGCCGGGAGTCGCGAGGCTGCATTCGAGCTTCGTGCTGCGCGATGTGGCGACGCGACCGTTGCCGCTTTCGAGTCTTTCACGCTGACGGCTCGCGTGCGGCCGTACCCTCTCCGGAGCTGATCCGGAGAGGTGTTGATCGCGCCAGCGCCGACGATGCCGTTACAATGCCGGTTTTACGGCGCCAAAGCCGCTGCGGCGGTTGCCGGCGGTGCGTCGTCGTTATCGCGTTGGTAAGCCGTCTGCAGCGCGCTGCTGTCACGGCCATAGATGTCGGGGCGGAATTCGACCATGCCGCTCGGTTCTGCCCACGCCGTGATGTAGGCGAAGTAGACGGGTATCGGGCGCGTCAGCTTCAGTTCCATCGGGTGACCGGCGGCCAGCGTTTCGCGCACACGACCCGGCTTTTCCCAGCCGGGCTCGAAATGAGCGATCCAGTCTCCAAGATCGAAGACGTTCTGGACGCGGACGCAGCCGGCACTGAACGGCCGGGTCTGCTGGTCGAACAGGTTCTTCATCGGCGTATCGTGCATGTAGACGCCGTACTGGTTCGACATGTCGATCCGCAGCAAGCCAAGGGCGTTCTTTTCGCCCGGATCCTGCTTGAACTTGTATTTGGCGACTTCCGGAGAATTCCAGTCGACCGTCTTCGGGTCGAGTTCAGGACCGTTGTAGCCGTTGTAAACGCGGATGCCTTCTTCTGCGAGATATCCGGGTTCGTGCTTCAGACGCGGAACCAGATCCAGCGTCGCGATGCTGTCGGGGACGCGCCAATACGGAAAGAAGTTGAGCGCCTTGATCGTGGCGCGGACTTCCGGCGTTGCCCGTTCGGGACGGCCAACAATGACGCGATGGCGCAATTGCACCTCGTACTTGTCCACGGCTTCGAGCTGGTACGCCGGAATGTTGACGAGGACATAACGATCCTCGACGCCGTGCATCAGATTTTGCAAGCGCTGGTAGTTCAGCTTCAATTGCGCAAGACGCTCTTGCGCGGTCGTATTCAGAATTGGATAGACGGAGCGTTCGACCCGGCCGGTGACGCGGATTCCATTGCGCCGCTGGAAATTCTTGACGCCTTGCTCAAGCGCGTCGTCGAAGGTTTCCGAACTGAAGTAGGAACCGCCGCCTCCGCGCAGGTCGCCCGTGACGCGAAGGCGTTTTCTTAAAGCGGGAACACGCGGATCGTCCTCACCAATGCGCATCATGCGCCCTGCGGGCACGACGGGCCAACCGCCGCCGTCGACGATTTTCTGATAACGATCGATCGCCGCCGACATGGCGTTGAGCATGACGTCGCTACGCCACGGAGTCGGATTGGGACGCAGATCATCCGGAGGCGCAGGCTTGGTGACACGCGGTGCTTCCGAGCCGCCGTAGGCTGACCCTTGAATCTGATCCCAGATGCTCATCTGGGCATGCCCGAGCGTCGTGAACCCGGGGCAAACTTGAAGACACATGACAGCAGCAACCGTGGCGACACCGCGCACGCACGCATTCCATATCCGCGCTGTCGAAACAAAAAACTTCATTCCGCTTGCCCCGCTTCCTTATGGCCCTTGCCGCTATTCACGGTGAACGTTTTCGCGGGCGACATTCCAACGCCCTGCTCCAGCGGCTCAACACGCCGCGTGCCATTTCAGCCACTTAATGTGGCACGAGCCATATGGCCAAAGATTGACGCATTACCAAGCCCTGCACATCGCCGCTCCACCATGAAATACGGGTCTGTGTGGCAATCCAGCCTTCGCGGCCGCGCTCAGGTCGAAAAGTG
>DATLJG010000291.1:0-6774 GCA_035538995.1 Hyphomicrobium sp.
ACTTTACGGAGCAGCGGCGCGCGATCCTTCGCCGAACAGTTCCTCGACAGCCGACTGATACCACTCGCGGCTCTCACGGTTGACCTCACGGCGCAGGGCGTCGCTATCGTCCGGCTTCGAGACGAAAGGCTCCCTCTCCTCGAGATACGGCGCGCCGTCCAGGACGCCCGGCACGTAATCGCCGCCGACCTTGGCGCTGTTGTCGGGCGCCACCATCGACCAGCACGTATTGCGAAATTGACCCGGCGGACGCGGCTTGCCGGAAAGATCGGCAATGATGTCGGCCGCGACGACACCCGCTTGGCTCATCGCCGAGTAAGCCGACTTCGGCATCTTTGAAGCAATCGCAGCATCGCCGAGCACATAGACATCCTTGGCCTTGGTCGATGCGAAGTTCTGCGGATGTACCGGGCACCAGTCGCCCTCCGTCAGACCGGCTTTGGCGGCGATCGCACCGGCTTTTTGCGTCGGGATGATATTGGCGAGCGCCGCGCGCTCGCTGCGTCCGGACTTCGTCACCACCTCGCCCGTCTGCGCGTTCACTTTGACGACGGCGAAATCATCGATCTCATTCGTCAGATTGAGTTCGATAATGTCCTTGTAATACTCGTCGAACGCCTGCTCGAAGACCGCCTGCTTCGAGAACGTCTTCTTCGCGTCGAAGATGATGAGCTTGGCGCGCGGCTTCTTCGTCTTCAAAAAATGCGCGATCATGCACGCCCGTTCGTACGGACCCGGAGGGCAGCGAAACGGGTTCGGCGGTGCCGCCATGACGACCAAGCCGCCATCGGGAAGCGCTAGCAGCTTTTCCTTCAGAATCCACGTTTGCTCGCCGCCCTGCCAGGCGTGCGGCATGATCTTCGCCGCTTCCGGCGAATAGCCCTCGATCGTGTCGAACTTGAAATCGATACCGGGCGCGACGACGAGCCGGTCGTAGGAGAGAGGCGACGCGCCGCGTGCGAGCGTCACCGTCTTGGCTGCCGTATCGATTGCGGTCGCCGTATCGGAAACGACCGTGATCCCCCGCTTCTTCACGCCCTCATAATCGAACGTGATAGATTTGAACGAGCGGAAGCCGCCGAGATAGAGGTTCGAAAAAAAGCAGGTCGTATACTTTTCCTTGGGCTCAACGAGCGTGACATCGAGATCGGGCCGGCTCTCTTTCAACTGGTTGGCGACGGCCGCGCCCCCCGCGCCCCCTCCGATGATGACGATCTTCGCCGGCCCAGCCGCCAGAGCTGGCCGGGGAACGTCCGATGTTGCCGCGACGACGCCTGCCGCCAGCAGTGCAAATTCGCGGCGTGTGATCTTGGACATCTTCCGAGCCCCTCTTCCAGACCGTTCATGACTCTGGATTTATTTTTCGGAGTTGGTCCGATTTCGTGAGACGATCGCGCCACGAAGGACCATTTCGCAGAAACCGCCTGCTTGTAACTGGAACTGTTGCGCTTCGCTATCCTATATGAGTGTTCGCAACATCATCCATTTCAAAACTGTAAGAATGCCGGAACACGCAAAAATTTCGATCCTCAACCGCCGGTCGTTCTTGATCGCGGCATCGGCGGCTGCCGGATTGGCTCCGCTGCTCGCGCATGCCGAGACGATGCAAAGCACCCCGCTCACACGCAGCAAGGAATTCGACGAAGCCTTCGCGAAATTCACCCACGGCGCAACGCCGACCGAAGACAGGATCAAAGTCGAGCTTCCCGAGCTGGCCGAAAACGGCAACTTCGTTCCGATCACCATCACGGTCGATAGCCCGATGACGGAAGCGGATTACGTCAAAGCCATCCATCTTCTTTCGACGCAAAATCCTCGGGCCACAGTCGCGACGTTCCACCTGACGCCGATCAACGCCGTCGCCTACGTTCGAGGCCGAATGCGTCTCGCCAAGACGCAGGACGTCGTGACGCTTGCCGAGCTTTCAACCGGCGAACTTCTGATGGCGACGACATGGGTGAAAGTCGTCATCGGCGGCTGCGGCGACTGAGAGGGCGAGACATGGCGACCAAACCGAGCATCCGCATTCCCGAAAGCGCCAAGGTCGGCGACGTCATCGAGGTCAAGACCCTGATCCGGCATCCAATGGAAACCGGCAATCGTCACGACAAGCACCGCAAGCTCATCCCGCGCGACATCATCAACACCTATGTTGCGAAGTACGGTGAAACGGAAGTATTTCGCGCCGAATTCGGGCCGGGCATCTCGGCCAATCCCTTCGTTTCGTTCAAGATGCGCGTGCCGGGCCCCGGCGTCTTCGAATTCGCCTGGACGGACGATCACGGCGTCACGACAATCGCAACAGCACCGCTAAAAGTTGTTTAGGAAAATAATCGCATGAAAAAACCGGGGCGCACCTTTTTGATCATCATCATTGCCAGTGTGATCTTCTTCGGCCAACGCTGGTATAATTACGTCACCAACAAAACCAGCCCCTATGACGAGTCCGGCATTCAGTTGAACAGCGCCATGCCCGCGCCGATCAGAAAATGGGGATGCAATAAGTTGCACGCGACATTCCCGAAGTCGCTTCCGCCCCGCGGCTGCGAAGCCGAAGACGGCAAGAGCTGGATGTAGGACAGGACGCGGAGACGGTCGCCGCTTGACACCTCAGTTGGCGCCGGCGTTGTCTCGCAGCAACTTGTAATTGATGCTGTCGAGCAAGGCTTCGAAACTCGCGTCGATGATGTTCGATGAAACGCCGACCGTCGTCCAACGCTCACCGGTCTCGGTATCGTGGCTTTCCACCAACACGCGCGTGACGGCGTCGGTACCGCCGTTGTGGGTCTGGGTCAGAATACGAACCTTGTAGTCCACGAGTTCGACGTTCTCGATGTGCTTTTGATAGCGGCCAAGATCGCTGCGCAAGGCCTTATCGAGCGCGTTGACGGGACCGTTGCCTTCACCGACCGAAACCAGCGGCTCGCTCTCGCCCGCGATCGACACGGTCACGATGGCCTGCGATTGCGTGCCGGTGCCGTTCATGGCGCGTTGACGCTCGACGGTGACACGGAAGGAATCGACGGAAAAATAGCGGGGCACGCTGGCGAGCGAACGCCGCGCCAGCAGTTCGAAGGACGCTTCCGCCGATTCGTAGGAATACCCCTGGTCCTCGCGCGCCTTGATCTCATCGAGCAAAGCCTGGACACGCGCGTCGTCCCTGTCCGACGGCAAGCCGAGACGTTCCAGCGACGCCGTCAGCGACGACCGTCCGCCCTGCTTCGACACGAGAATGCGGCGCTCGTTGCCGACGCTCTCCGGCGGCACGTGCTCGTAAGTCTCGGGCGCCTTGAGCAGAGCCGACGCATGGATGCCGGCCTTCGTCGCAAAGGCGCTTTCCCCGACATAGGGCGCGTGGCGATCGGGCGCCTCGTTCAAGACCTCATCCAGAACGCGGCTCGCGTGCGTCAGCGTGCGAAGTTTTTCCGGCGTGACGCCCGTTTCGAATGCGTCCGCGAACTCGCTCTTCAACAGCAGCGTCGGAATGATCGACGTCAAATTCGCGTTGCCGCAGCGCTCCCCGAGGCCGTTCAACGTCCCCTGGATCTGGCGGCAACCGGCACGAACCGCCATCAGCGTGTTGGCGACGGCGTTCTCGGTGTCGTTGTGCGTGTGAATGCCGAGGTGCGCGCCGGGAACATGCTTGGCGACGTCGGCGACGATGCGCTCGACCTCGTGCGGCAGCGTCCCGCCATTCGTGTCGCAAAGTACGATCCATCGCGCACCGGCGTCGTATGCGGTCTTCGCGACGGATAACGTATACGCGCGATTGCCCTTGTAGCCGTCAAAGAAATGCTCGCAGTCGATCATCGCCTCGCGCTGCGTCTCGACGATGGCCTCCACCGATTGCGCCAAGGCCTCGAGGTTTTCCTCTTTCGAGATGCCGAGCGCCACGCGCACCTGATATTCGGACGATTTGGCGACGAGGCAGATGCTGTCGGCCGACGACTGCAGAACGGCCTGAAGTCCCGGATCGTTGGAAACGGAACGGCCGGAGCGCTTCGTCATGCCGAACGCCGTGAAACGCGCCGACTTGAAATCGGGCCGCGATGAGAAAAGCTCGCTGTCGGTCGCGTTGGCGCCGGGATAGCCGCCTTCGATGTAATCGACGCCGAGCGCGTCGAGCACGCGCATCAGCCGGCGCTTGTCCTCAAGCGAGAAATCGACGCCCGTCGTCTGCGCTCCGTCGCGCAGCGTCGTATCGAAGAGATAGAGGCGTTCTTTATTCATGACGATTTGGCCGGCGATGCCTTTGGAGTGTTGGCCGCAAGCGGCTTTATCATGGTTGTGTTCGAAAGCCACTGATCATCGAGCGGAACGGAATTGCGCCGCACGGCCGTATAGCCCCGTCCCTCGAAAAATCGAACCGCCGTATCGCTGGCGTCAACCGTGACGGCGTCCGCACCCCGGGCCTGGGCGATCCTTTCCAGGGCATCGGCAAGTGCCGAGCCGACGCCCTCACCCGCGAAGTCCGGATGAACATAAAGCATATCAATCGTTTTATTGTCCTTAAGGGACCCAAACCCCAGGTACTCGCCGTCGAGGTGCACCACGAGCGTCAGCATGGCTCCGAGGCGGGCGCGAAATTCGTTTCCATCTTCGGCGGTGGCCGCCCATGCAATGCGCTGATCCTCGTCGTACTCGTCCGCCGTCAGTTCATCGATGCTCTGGGCGAACAGATCGCGCAGCGCCATCGCGTCGGCGGGAAGAAACGGGCGAAGCGGAAAATCGTCGGACATTGGAATACTGAACCGCGAAAAAGCGCCGGGCAAAGCCGGACTGAACGACATGGGCTCCAGTCCGGCGTCTATCGTCAAGGCCCAGGGGATGCAACCCCTTCGCGGCGGCGCGCGGCTATAGGTGACACGGCGCACCACCGCCCATCTCGCGATGACCGACGGCAACGCTTCCCTTGATCGAGCTAGATCTTGTGCGCCATGCGCGAGCGCTTCGTCTCGAGATAGCGCTTGTTAAACTTGTTCGGTCGGATGACCAGCGGCAGCCTCTCGACGACGCGAATGCCGTGCGCCTTCAGCGCCTGTTCCTTCGCCGGATTGTTCGACAGCAGCTTGACTTCCGAAACGCCGAGGTCGCCAAGCACGCGCGCCGTCAGCCCATAATCGCGGCTATCGATCGGCGCACCGACCTCGATGTTGGCCTCGACCGTGTCCAGGCCTTTGTCCTGCAGCGCATAGGCCTGGATCTTTTTGAAAAGACCGATGCCACGCCCCTCGTGATACGGCACATAGACGATAATGCCGTAAGGCACTTCCGAGATGATCTTCAGTGCCGCCTGGAGTTGCTGATAGCAGTCACAGCGGAGCGAATGGAAAATATCGCCCGTGACGCAGCCGGAATGAATCCGCACGACGGGAATTTCGCCATCCGAGGCCTTCGGATCGCGATGCACGAGAACGACAATTTGCTCTTCTTCGATATCGCCCTGATATGCGTGGGCTTCGAGCATCAGCTCGCGCCCTTGAAATTCGATCGGAAGACTAGTCTCGACCGACCAGTCTCCTGGCAGTTTTACCGACGTCAAGGCACCCGACTTCATGGTTGTGGTTGCTCCGGGGTTCGTCACAGGCATATGCCCCATTCAGGCCGGGAACGCAAAGTCTAGCAGCGGTTCGAGCGCGCACGCGCTGCCGCACCGCGTCAGCCCGTCACAACTTTAGCCACTACATTAGATGGTCCCGAGGGCTCCGAAAACATAGATGCTCAGGATGCCGCGGCGTTCCCGAAATTTCTCGGCAGCGCGCCGGATCAGGTTTAACGGCCCACGAGACGGGAGAATTCGATCTTCGGGCAGCGATCCATGACGACGGTCAATCCGGCGGCTTTGGCCTCGGCCGCGGCTTGCTCGTTGATGACGCCAAGCTGCATCCAGACGATCGTCGCGCCGAGCCTATCCTTCTCCGCGACCGCGTCCCGGACGGCTTGTAGCGCGGCCTCCGGGTTACGAAAGACATCGACGACATCGACCGGCGGCGGCACGTCAGCCAACGCCCCATAAACCGTCTGCCCAAGTATGAGCTTGCCCGCGTGCCCGGGGTTGACCGGATGGACGCCATAGCCCTGACCGATCAGAAACTGCATCACGCCGTAGCTTGGCCGGAGGGGCTTGGCGCTGGCGCCTATAACCGCGAATGTCCGGACACGTTCGAGGATGGCACGAATATCCTCATCGCTCAGCCCATCGGCGCTCATGTCGGGGCCTTCGGCAGCGTGACGCGGCCGTCGGCATCGAGCGGCATGAACGGGTTGTAGGCAATCTCCCAGAGGTGCCCATCAGGGTCGGCGAAGTACCCCGCATAACCGCCCCAGAACGTCTTCTGCCCCGGCTTTACAAGTTTCGCGCCGGCAGCGACGGCCTCATCGAGCACGCCGTCGACCTCGGCTTCCGAATTGACGTTATGCGCCAAGGCGGCGCCGGAAAATTCACTCTTCGTGTTCGCAATGGAGGCATCCTCGGCGAGCGCCTCTCTGCCAAAGACGGACAGCACGACGCCGCCGGCATCGAAGAACGCAACGCTGTCCGACTTGCTCGCGGACGAGGCCGTAAAGCCGAGAGCCTCATAGAACGCGCGCGACCGTCCGACGTCGTCGACGCCCAGCGTGACGAATGAAATCCGTGGCTCCAATTCAGCTGTCCTTCCAATCCGGCTGACGTTTATCGAGGAACGCGCCGATACCTTCGCAAGCGTCGGCCGTCATCATGTTCTTGACCATGACCTCGCTGGCGAAGGCATAGGCCTGATCCAGAGGCATCTC
>DATLJG010000292.1:0-2969 GCA_035538995.1 Hyphomicrobium sp.
TCGTTGAACCTCGCCCAGGCGGTGCTGCTCATGGGCTACGAATGGATGCGCGGCGACGCCGGTCGTAGTCTCGGCCGCGTTACAACCTACGAGAAGCCCTTGGTCGAAGGTATGAACATGGGCCACGACCGCCCGGCGACCAAAGACGAGGTTATTGGTCTATTTGAACATTTGGAGCGCGAACTGGAGCTTGCGGGCTTTTTCAATCCGGCCCACCGCAAAGCGGTTGTTGCACAGAATCTCCGCACGATGTTGACACGAATGAATGCTACCGATCAGGAGGTTCGGACCCTTCGTGGCATAGTTGCAACGCTCGCACAGGGCAAAGGGAAGGCTCGTAAGGGGCCCCTTGAGACGCCTTGATCTGGACATGTTTTGGGCCGAGCGATGCCAACTAAGAAGGCATACTGGCGATATGCAACGTGGCGCCTGGCAAGCTGCGGCGAACGGCTATCGACGACATTTGGAACCGATAAAAAATCGAGGCTCAACTGGAGATGTTGATGAACATTAGGGCGGGGGTAGTGTTGGCAGGCGTAGCCGCGCTGGCGCTTGTGGGGAGTGTAGCATCTGCAGCGGCACAAGAGTTGAGCGAGCATGCAGTCAAATCGTTCATGGAATACGCTTGGTCGCTGACGCCTCAGCAGTTCTCCAAGCCGGACGGCACCGTCATCGTCATCGACAAGTCCAAGAAGAAGGATGTGCTTATCCCGATCAACGTCGCCCGGGACGTCATCATGGCTGGCCGTTTGTCGGCCCATGCCCAGATTTGCGACCTCCGCGACGATCAGATTCAGAACCATCGCGCGCTGATGCGCCGCGAGGAGGTCAAGCGGAAGTGGACCCCGCAGCAGATGGTCTATATCAGCCAGCTGCACCTCACGACGGTCATGCTGCTGACCGGCCGCATCAAGCTGGTCGAAAAGCAGGGCGACAAGGAAGTCGTGGTCGATGAGACGAAAGAGCCAGCCGTCACCTGCTCGGACGAGCAGCGGAAAAAGGTTAAGGAGCTGATCGCATCGTACGTCGCCGCCAGCCCTCCGGTGAGCGCGGTCGCTGACCTGAATGCACCGCCTCCCGCTGCCGACAAGAAGGGTCCGCCCGCCGCGACCGGCTCGACCACGGGCTCGACGACGGTCAAGGAAACGGCCGTCGAGAAGAAATAGCGGCTTTTAGGCCGTTGACGGATCGCTCCGGCATCGGTATTCAACCTCATCACGCGCGGGCCTTCGGGCCCGCGTTTGATTTTGCGCACCCGTGGCGGGACTGTCGAAGGTTCATGCCTGTCAGCCCTTTAACGAGGGTAGAGGAGGGGGCGCTCCACGGCCGCGCGGCCATTCCGGCTTGCGCGGCGTCAGCTCATGGAGTGCTAGAAGATGACCAAGCGCATTCGCGCCAAGCATAAGATCGACCGTCGCCTCGGTGAAAACATCTGGGGCCGCCCGAAGAGCCCGCTCAATCGCCGCGAGAGCCGTCCCGGCCAGCATGGCGAGCGCCGCCAGGGCAAACTGTCGGATTTCGGCCAGCAGCTCAAGGCGAAGCAGAAGCTCAAAGGCTATTACGGATCGATTTCCGAGCGCCAGTTCCGCGCTGTTTACGATGAAGCCTCGCGCCTCAAGGGCTCGACGTCGGAACTCATCGTCGGCTTGCTGGAGCGCCGCCTCGACGCGCTCGTCTATCGCGCCAAGTTCGTTCCGACCGTGTTCGCCGCTCGTCAGTTCGTGAGCCACGGCCATGTCAGCGTCAATGGCCGCCGCGTCACGATCCCGAGCTATCGCCTCCGCATTGGCGACGTTGTCGAGGTGAGCGAGAAGGCCAAGCAGCTTGCGCTCGTTCTCGAAGCCATCAAGAGCGCCGAGCGCGACGTGCCGGATTACGTCAATGCCGACCACGGCAAGATGACGGCGGCGCTGACCCGCATCCCGGTGCTCTCCGACGTGCCGTATCCGGTCCAGATGGAACCGAACCTCGTCGTCGAATTCTATTCGCGCTAGTTTTTGTTTGGCGTCGGCGACTCGCGTTCCGCGAGCCGGCCGCCGACGCCGACAAACTTCAAATCCAAAAGGCCGCTTTCGAGCGGCCTTTTTTATTGCGATCTCGCGCGGCTTCTGTCCCCTCTCCCCGCGAGCGGGGAGAGGGTCAGGGTGAGGGGCGGCCGCGTGCTCCGGAGATTGTGCGTCCCATTCGAAATGCAGCGAATGGGAGAGAAAGATCAGGCCACTCGCCGCTTTCGCAGGCGTGCATCCGGCGCGATGGAGATTGCAGGGCTCCCGCTGATCGAAGGCTTGGGCCGTCGCCGCGCCGATGGCGACTCGACGTTGGCCCACCCGTAGGCGAGCATCGTCATCAGCGCCGATGCCGCGAAGAAATACACGCCGGGCAGCACGCGCGCTTCCGTGTAGCCCGACGAATTGACGTAGAAAATCATCAGCGCCAGCACCATCACATCGGTCATCGAATAGCGGCCGAGCCATTCCATCGTGGCGATGGAACGCTTGCGGAAATCAGCCGGCATGTCGTGCGACGTGATCAGCGTCAGCAGATAGAAAAGTTTGAGGAACGGAAAGAAGACGGAGACCGAGAACACGACGGCCGCCAGAAAGTATTCCTGGTTCTCGAATAGCGCGAACATGATCGTCAGGATCGAGTGCTCGTTGGTCCAGACGTAGACGGTCGTGAAGCGGATCGTCGGCAGGATGATCCCGAGCGCGAAAAAGACGGTCGCGACAATGATCAGAAAGCTCAGCCCGAAATTCCGCCACCCGCGCGATTGGCCATGCGATCCGGTATCCGGTGCGGGCACCGGCACAATCTCCGGCACGGCTGCGACGCCGCCGGTTCGTATCCAGGCATACGACAGGATCATCAGAACGACCGCGGCCGTGAAGAAGTAAACGCCGTTGAGGCTCGACGCATCGTAGACGCCCTGGCTTTTGATGAAAAAGATCGTCAGCGCCAACACCAGCACG
>DATLJG010000293.1:0-30862 GCA_035538995.1 Hyphomicrobium sp.
AGCCGCTCGATGGCGCCGCTGATCTCGCCGCCGAGGCGGTGGTCATCGGTCGTGGCCAGAAACGCATAAAGATTGTTGAGAGTCTTGCTCGCTTCTTCCGGCGTCTTCGGCCAGGGCATGCCCATCATGCCGGGATCGCCCTGTTGGGCAACGCCCGGCGACGAGGCTGGCGGCGGCGGCGCTTGGCGGCGCGCTTCAGGCGGCGGAGTTTGAGGGCGGGCTTCGGGTGCTGGCGGAGCCGGTTGCGGCTGCTGCTCGGGAAATGGCTGGGTCTTGAGCAGTTCGTCGTCCGCGACTGCCGAAACAGAGCCGGCAGCCAAAGCGAGGGCAACGACAAAAATGCGCGCGCAAGAAATCATGCCCCAAACCCTATCGAGTGGCAGGGGAACGGTCAAAAAGAGTCTCGTGAAATCGCAGTAACGTCCAGGCCGGCCGGAAGCGGCATTAGCCCTGGCGCGCCTTGAACCTGCGGTGCGTCTTGTTGATCACGTAGACGCGGCCCTTGCGGCGCACGACGCGATTGTCGCGGTGCCGTGAGCGAAGGGATTTCAAAGAGTTTCTAACTTTCATAACGACACCGGTTAAAGGGCAGATATATCTTCAGGAAATCACCAACGAAGCCAACGGCTTCGATGGTGGGCACTACAGGGATCGAACCTGTGACCCCTACCATGTCAAGGGAGTCTTCAAAGGCGCGTACGCTGATTTTAAAGCGCTTTTTGGGCGCGAAATTTCAGCAAAATCCCGGCGTTTGCCGCGAAGTGGTGTTCATAAGCCTCCCGGGAGGTTTTTGGCAAGGCTGAATTTCATCGACGCACAACCATTGGCTGCAGTGAATACGAGAGAAAATCGCTGGGCACCTCAGGCCGCCGCGGTTTCGCTCAGACCTTGGATAACCTCGACCAGCTTCACAACGCCGGGAGCGACCGCTGGCGCGATGAGTTCGCAAAGAGTCTATAAGCAGTGCATGAACTCCGAATAGAAAGGTTGCGGCGCGGCGCTCTCAGCATCAATCTTGGCTCGCCTTCGCCCATTCGATCCGGCCTCGCCTGAACCAGAAATGCGACTGGCAATCCTTCTGCCGCCAAACGGAAGGGTGTAGGGATACCGTGCCGTCAGCGTGCTTCGTCACGCGCCAGCACGGCCTGTCGTCGGTCAAGAGATTCATCTGAAGCGTTTTTCCGCAGCCGCAGGGGCAGACCATCGCGGCTTGCTCCTCGATGCCGTCTTCCTCGACGAGGTAGAGGGTGCGCGGTTTGAGCTGCTTTGGCAGATACTCCTCCACGACGACGGTGCCGTACGGCGGAAAGCGCCAGTCGTGAAGCCACTGCGCCGCGCGGCGGTACAGCCCGATCAGAAACTTGATCATGGCATCCGCCTTTCCGCGAGTTCCATGATGCCGAGCAGCGGCTGCGTATCGCCGATTCCCACCTTGCCAGCCAGGATCTCGCAAATTCCGGATTCGGGCTCGAGGATGAATTCCACGCTCGCAAGGCTGAACTCGACACTCGCGTATGCAGCGTTCGGTTCTTCGCGATAGGGATGGATGCGCGCCAGCAGCTCGTTGACCGCAAGCGACGCCGCGAACATGTTAACGCTGATGACCGCCGGACGATTGCCCGCTACGCCTGCAATATAACCGTCCTTGACCTGCTGACCGTGAGCACCCGGATCGTTGCGGCGAAGGCCTGCGGCGGCGACCTGCTTCATTGTGAAGAGCTCGCGGCTCATAAGGCTCGACCTGCCGGGACGGATGTAGTGCACTGTGCCGCAGACCTCGCGAATTGTGCCCTTGCTCGCGCCGTCGCGCACGGCGTCGAGCCGCACCCCGATATCGAAGTAGGGAATATTGTAATAGGTCGCGAGCCTGTTCAGCAGGTATCGGCCGTCGACCGTGTCCATGCACCCGAACACGATATCGCACTGCGCGACCTGCCGAACGACATCCGGGTCCCACAGGTTCTTCTTGATCCCGATGACCTTGGTGCCGAGCCCTATGCGCTCGATGGCATCTCCGAGCACATCGACCTTGGGACGCTTGTCTTTTGCGTCCTGCATGGTCGAGTTCAGGATGCGGTTGACGTTCCTGTCCTCCATCTCGTCGTCGTCCACGCTCACGAGCTCGCCGACGCCGAGCCGCACCAGTTGCTCGACGGTCGGGCTCCCGGTGCCGGATGCGCCGATGACAGCGATGGACAGGCGCTGAACGCGCTTGATCGTTCCTTCGTCGAACGCCTGCGCATGCGAGGCGACGAAGCTCGGCAACGCGACGCTACCTGCGTCCGCGTACCAGAAATGAAGATCGTCGCCCGCGACACTTACGCAGTCGATAGGCACGAAGGTGCTGTCGGGTGCGAGAATGCGTCCAAATATCTGCCCGTTCGGCAACATCACGGCGCTGCCGTGCGAAATATCCGCTTCGACCCAGCCGCGGATCATCGGCAGCAAGCGGGCGTCGCCTTCGTCGTCGATCCCGGAGAAGGCGGCATAGCCGCCGGGGTGGCAGTGGATCTTTATAACCGAGAGCTTCTCGGCGGCGGCGCGCTCAAGGATGCTATCGATATAGTCGGGTTGCCATGTGACCTGCGTAGGCGTGCGGACCGGGCAATGGGCATAAGGGATGTCGTGGATTTCGCGAACGACAAGTCGCTGCCTGCGGTCGCCGTCACGCCTGCCGCAAAGGAGCAGGGCGACAGCTTCGTTGCCGTCGCCCTGAAAAAGGAAGTTCTTCAGGTGGGCGTGCTGGTCGCCCGAGAATGCCAGCGTTACCGGGGTGGGCATTTCTCGAACTCCCGCTCAAGCCAGTCCTCGATCAGAAAGATATGCGTACCGAGATCGTCCCGTCCCGGCTTCCACGGGTTCTGCGAAGTCCGGTGACGCGACCAGCGCTGGAACGTCTTGCCGTCCAGCGCCTGCGCCGCCTCCGTCGCCTTGATCTGCTGACCGTCTTTGCGCGCCAAGCCCGGATGGAAGTAGACCATGTCGAGCTGCGTGTCGGGGTAACCTGTTTCCAGACGGATCGCGGCGATCACGCGCGAGTGGTCGTAACCGGCAGGTGTCGGAAACTCATGGATCAGCACCCACTGGGACCCGTCGACTACGGTCTCCCAGGGGAGGCCGTAGTCGTCGAGGAACTGCTTATCCTGCGGCAGCAGTTCGAATTGGCGACGGAGTTCCATGGCTAGCCCTCCGTCTGATCGCGGGGGAGCGCCTTGAACTTCTCGACGCCGGGCTGGCGGAGGTCGACGTGCTCGTCGAGGCCGACCTTGCGCAGGCCTTCACCCGCCGCCTTCACCCTGAGCTTGTAGTTCTCCGCCGGTAGAAGTCCCGCCACCGTCAGGATCGCCCGTCCGGTCGGATTGGGATCGTGAAGGACGAACGGATTGCCGTTCACCTTGATCCGGTAGCCCTTGGACAGGGGGGGCCTCTTGCCGGCCTTCGCGTACTCTTCGAGGTCGATGATGTCATCGACCACTGCTTCAATTCCGGGGTCGTCTTCCCCCTTCTTGAGATTTTCCATCCTTACCTCCATGGAAAACTGTTGTCTCACCATATTGTTAGTATGAGGTACGCTTGCTTGATTTGTCAAGCATGCACTTAGCACGCTTGACGAACCTAGCGCGACGCAGCTAGAATCAGAGAAGAACCAATGACTTAGGAGGAGTCCTCCATGCTCACCCTCCAAGAGAAGAGGAGTTCTGTGACAGCGGCAGAGAAGATCACACTCGGAAAATACCTCGAATCGATTCGTGTCGATCGGGGTCTCACGCAGCGCCAGGTGGAGGCTGCGACCGGCAAGGCGGTATCGAACGCGTACTTAAGTCAGATCGAAAACGACAAGATTCAGAAGCCATCGCCGAACATCCTGCATGTCCTCGCCGAGCTCTACGGCATCAGCTACGAGGCCCTGATGGAAATGTCCGGATACTTTGTTACTTCCACCGGCCGTACGGCGGATGAGCGCCACGGCCGTATCGCAACATTCTCAGAACTGAATTTAACCCAAGAAGAGGAAGCCAAGCTCGCCGAGTACTTGCTCTTCCTTCGCAGCAGGAAGAAACCCGGTGACCAAGGCGGATGACAGCAGTCTCAATCCCGAAGACCTTATGTTCGTCGAGGGGCGCGCACGCCAGCTCCTCGACAGAGCGAGCGCGTGGGAGTGCTTTCCGACGCCGGTAGAAGACCTGCTGGCGGCGGCAAAACTCAAGGTCGCGCCGACGAGCGCCTTCGATCCGCGCGCCATACTGACCTTTCTCAGGAATAAGGGCGCCGACGTCGCCAAGTCGCTCAAGTCCGCAATGTCGAAGATCCTCGGCATCTACGACGGCGCGGACAACGTCATTCACATCGACGACAACGCTTATCCGTCGAAGAAGACATTCCTCAAGCTCCACGAGACCGGACACCACGAGCTGCCCACACATCGCAAGGCATTCTTGTATTTTCAGGACTGCGAGACGACCCTGTCTCCCGAGATTTCCGATCAGTTCGAGCGCGAGGCGAACAACTTCGCCCGCTTCGTGCTCTTTCAGGGCGACACGTTCGCCCGCTACGCCGCCGATTGCGACTTCGGGATCAAGACCCCGGTTCGCCTTGCGAAGAAATTCGGCGCGTCGGTCTACGCATCCTGCCGCGAGTTCGCGCGAAGCAATTCACGCGCGTGCATCGTATACGCCCTGGAGCAAATCGAGTTCGTCGAGGGGGACGGTGGGCGCGCCGAGGTACGGCGCATCGAGGCGTCGCCGAAGTTCAAGGCGATGTTCGGCACGCCGCGCGATCAGTTCATCACACTCGACCATGTGCTTGGCCCAGTCCTGCCGATCGGCCGCAAGATGACGCGGCCAACAACGCTGGCGATACGCGACCGCAACGGCGTCATACATGAGTGTGTCGCGGAGGCGTTCGATACCACTATCAACGTGTTCATCCTTCTCTATCCGGTGAAGGAGCTGACGGCCACGACGATCATACTGCCTCAGCCTAGTCGTTGCGGAGTTTGAAACCATGGTCATGAGTTTCAGGGAATTTCTCAGGTGCCGGCTAGGGCTCGGCGATCTGCCTGAACTCGACGAGGTGTTCGTGACCAAGGACGGCACGAACATCACGATCCTGCGCGAGGCAAAGAGTACAAGGGCAGCTTCGAGCGGAGCCTTCGCGTTGATAACCCGATTCATGGCGCCGGAATGCGTCACGCTCACGTATTGGGCACAACGGCAACGAAATCGTCGTCGTCAATTCGCCGAGCGTGAGTCCCTTTTCTGAGCCATTGTGGTTTTCGGCCCTCATGGTACCGCGGCGGTCGCGTAGGACGACCGCCCGGTCTGCTTTGAACACCTCATATCGGTTGACCGGAAGCGCATCCTTCTCGTCAAGGAAGTCGGATGTGGTCTTCCAAATCGAGGCATAGAGGTGCATTAATTTTAGCACCGCAATGCCCGGCACTGGTTCCGCGGGGGGAAGACAATGCTTTTTGAATTCTGGAACTGGCTCGGTGGCACTCTTCCACAGGGGGCGAGCTTCCTGGGTGCACTGACGGGATCGAGCTTGGGTCTCGTTGCTTTGCTGATCGGTGAGATGTTTAATGCGCGACTTACGCGTAGACGTGATGATCAGCTCAGAAAAGAAAAAGCGGCCGCGTCGCGATCGGCGCTCCGCGCCACGCTCTCGGGCATCAGCGATATACTGAAAAGGAACTCAGAAAATCTCAGCAGCTCCAAGAGTCAAACGGCGTTCTACGCGCCGGATATTGCTCATCAGGTAAGGGTGATGCCGTCGCTCCCTCGAAGTTCATCATCCGCGATACGAATGTCATTCGTGAGATGATAAACATTTATTCCTTGATCGACCAATATTGCGAAGGGCTGCTCATGCTCGGCGGGGAGTTCACCCAGCTCCGGGATGATATGCGGGTGATCGAAATGCTCGCCGATGCCGCCCGAGTTGTGGCTCAGTGGAACACGAGAACTTCGGAGAAAATCGACGCAGTCAGCGGCTTGTTGAGCGCTGAACGAACCGCGACGTAGGTGGCCGGCTAATGGCAGGCCCTCCTAAAGCTACTGGAGCTAAGGCGAGGCGGAAGCGTCGAGTACGCAAGCACGTGATCGCCGACCAGAGCATGCACCATGTTGCCTACCAAGTGGCGAAGGCAGGCTTCTCCATGGAGGCTTTTCACGCTGACTATGGTTATGATGGGTTCGTGGTTACATATGCGCCCAGCGGCGAAATCGACAATGGATCCCTGTACGTTCAGCTGAAGTCGAGCGACTCGCCGAGGTTCAGCAAGCGCAATCGAACGATTTCCTTCCAGCTCAGCGGAACTGATCTAGATCTCTGGGCTGGTGAAATTTTTCCCGTTTACTTAGTGATGTTCGATGCCAGAAATGAAAAGGCGTACTGGCTGTACCTTCAGCAATATATTAAAACGAACGGTATCGACGTCGCCAGCTTAGCTGGAAAATCGCTGACGGTGCACATACCTCTCTGTCAGGTACTTGACGGTCCGAGCGTAAACTCTTGGCGCGACGACAAGGCGGCAATTCTCGCCCAGATTGCCAAGGTGGATCATGCGTAAAGTTGCTCGCACAAGAGATATGCTCAAAGTGCTTCACGACTTAGGTTTCTCCGAAGTTCTGCTTAGAGGCTCCCACATAGCGTTGCAGCATGCAGAAACGGGACTTGTCGTGAGTCTCCCTGCCGGACGCAACGAAGTACCAATAGCGATCACCATGAGTATAGTTCGGCAGCTTGAAAACTATGGAATAGCGTCGCGTCAAGAGTTCCAACAATTTTTGGATGCTGCGTGACTACACATAGTGAACCTTCTGCTCCTCGAGGTCATCGCCCACGAGGCCGACCGACAAGGTGGAATTCGCAAACTCCGCGGAAGAGTGCTAGGCGGCGGCGCTTTCACTGAGTCCTTGGATGAGATTGACGAGCTTTATGATGCTGGGATCATCAAAAACCTGTTCCGGTCCGGTGGGAGCAATATCCGTAAAGGGAGGTTCGTAAAGCAGGTTCGGGCTCATCATTCCCTGATCTGTTAGTTGCTCGATGACCATGTTTACAAATTCGATCTGAGCCACCGAAGCGTTGCCGTCCTGGAGAAATTCGCCAAACGCCTCTGTTACCGCCGCGCGGTCAAGGCCAACAAGCGAGCGAACAAAGCGGCCGAAGCCTCGGCTCACCTCTCTAGCGCGCTCGATGTCGTTGGCGCTTCCGATGCCGGCATCGAGCAACATCTTCTCAAGCTCATTAAGATCGCTAGCGGTTAGCGATTTGGCCTGGCGCAGCTTGTGAAGAACGATGTGATCTTCATGCGCCTTGAGGAAATGCCGAGCCTTCTGCTTGAAGCGGGCGAAGTCCGCTTCGCCGACCTGAGGCAATTCGTGCTCGACACCGTCGCCGATCTCATCGGCGAAATTCGAATAAACGATGGCCTTCTTTGATTTCTCTATGTGCTGGACGAGATCGCGTAGGCGCAACCGTACCAATTCGAGCAGGGATACGGTTACGCCTTCCCACCATTGATCGGTCTGAATCTCCTCGATCAGCTCAGACTGGTGGGCGATGGCTGGAATACCGGTCTGGTCTTCGAGCGCGGAAGCGATTTCCAAAAGCTGCTTCTTGAGTGCGCCGAAGCGTTTCGAGCCTTTCAGCAAGGCCAGTTGCAGCGAGAACATCAGCAGGTCGAAACGCTTGGCTTCCTCGGTGCCGTAGCCTTTGGCAGATGGAAGCGGCGCAATTTCCTCGACCAGTTCCTGGCGGGTGTCGTCGTCGAGCTTCGTCCAGGCTTCCGGCCTAGCGTATTTTTCGACGGCGCGGCGGTGCTGGCGAACGATGAAGTTGTCGCGGTTGAGACCGGCCACAACCTCTTGTAGGGTCGTCAGGGCGTCGGAGCGGATGTCGTCCTCGCCCGGCGGCGCGTCGCCGTAGCTCGCTTGCTCACCGGCCGAGAAACCACCAGACTTGGATTTCTTCCCGTCGAGCGCACATACTAGGTCGAGCCGCGCCGCGAACAGCCGCACCGACAACGATTTCGCCGCGCTTGCGTCCTTCGTCTCCGGATTAGCGCCGAAGAATTCCAGATTCTGGCAATAATCGAAGACGCGGAAAAACTCTTTGTCTTGCCTTGGCCCGAACAGATCTTCACAGAGCCGCGTGCCGCGCCCCATCATTTGCCAGAACTTGGTCTTGGAGCGGACCTGCTTGAAGAAGACGAGGTTGACCACTTCCGGCACATCGATACCGGTATCGAGCATATCGACTGAAATAGCGATATGCGGGGCGGCGTGCTTCTTCGAAAAATCGTCGATCAAAGTCTGCGCGTAGGCGCCGGTCTTGTGGGTGATGACGCGCGCGAAATGTCCGGCGAGATTCGGATAGGCCGCATTGAACCGTTCCTCGACATACAAAGCGTGCGCTTGGTTCTTGGCGAAGATGATGGTCTTGCCGAGCCGGTCGCCGCCCTCAACCTTGACGCCGTTGGTCATTAGATGCGCAATAACCTTGTCGACGGTGTCCTCGTTGAACAGCCATCTATTGACCTCAGCCGCTTCGACGCTGTCGGGGATTTCGTCCTCGCCCCACTCCAGCATGTCCCACTGGTCTTTTTCCTCGTCGCTGAGGTCGTCGTAAAGCAGCCCCGAGCGCACGATTCTGAGCGGCACCGAAATCGCCTTCGGCGGCACCAGCACGCCGTCGGCAATCGCCTTGTCGAGCGAATAGGCGTCGGTCGGCACGCCGTCCTCGAGATCGAATAACGAATAGGTGTTGTGGTCGATGTCTTCCGTCGGCGTCGCCGTCAGGCCGACAAGGAACGAGTCGAAATACTCGAAAATGGCCCGGAAGCGCTGATAGACCGAGCGGTGCGCTTCGTCGATGACGATCAGATCAAAATGGCCGGGTCCGAAGGCCACCTTGCCCTCCTGCTTGCCGTCGATCAGGTTCATCATCGTCGGATAGGTGGAGAGAAAGACACGGCCTTCGCTGGTGCGTTCGGTGACGAGATTGACCGGCGCAGAATCCGGCAGATGCGCCTTGAACGCGCCAGTCGCTTGATTGACCAGCGCGGTGCGGTCGGCGAGGAACAACACGCGCTTGACCCATCCCGCGCGCATCAGAAGATCGACCAGCGCGATCACGGTGCGAGTCTTGCCGGAGCCGGTCGCCATGACCAGCAACGCCTTGCGCTCGCCATCCTCCTCGAAGTGCTTGGCGATGGAGCGGATGGCGCGTTGCTGATACGGCCGCTTGTGGCCGGCGATCGCCGTGTTGATCTTGGTCTCTGCCAGCTTCTGACGGCCGGTGCGGCGCTGGATCAGAAGCTCCAACTCGTCGCGCTTGTAAAAGCCACCGATCTCGCGCGGCGGGTAGCGGGTGTCGTCCCAGATCCAATGCTCGTAACCATTGGAATAGAAGATCACAGGGCGCTGGCCGTAGCTCGCTTCGAGGCAATCGGCATA
Organism: Hyphomicrobium sp.; assembly: GCA_035538995.1. Classification (GTDB taxonomy): domain Bacteria; phylum Pseudomonadota; class Alphaproteobacteria; order Rhizobiales; family Hyphomicrobiaceae; genus Hyphomicrobium_B. Next base: position 9,462 of record DATLJG010000293.1, read on the forward strand.
GAGCTTGGCCTGCTGCTGCCCCTGGCGCGCATCCTTGCGGGTGCGCTTGGCCTCGACGATGCCGAGCGGCTTGCCGTCGGCGCCCCAAAGAACATAGTCGACGAAGCCGATGCCCTCATTGTTGGGCATGCCCTCGATGCGAAATTCAAGATCGTCCGGTTTGTCGAGCGTCCAGCCGGCCTCGCGCAACAGCAGGTCGATGTAGCGGTCCCGCGTCTCGGCCTCATTGTAGTTGTGCCGATCGGGCGTCGCATCCGCAGCCTTGCGCGCAGTGGCAACCTCAGCGCGCAGTTTTTTCAGTTCGTCGTCGAGGTTCTGCTTGTCGGCGAGCAGGTTGGTCAGTTCACCGTTCCTGGCGTCGAGCTCGGCTTGTTGCGACTTGAGTTGGACAAATGCTTTCTTCAACACCTCGTCGCGACGCGATAGCAACGTAGGATCAAAGACGAGGCCGTCTGCCGGTCTGCCCTTGCGGGCATAGATACGGGCGAACCAAAAACAGACGTGGAATAGTTCTTTCACCGCGCCGGTGGCGTCTGCCTGCTTGATCTGACGCTCTTCATGGACGGCGCGGTTGCGCAGCGAGTTGATATATTTGGCTTTGGCGAAGACGGCTTCGCCGGCGGCACGGCGGAAGCTCGGTTCGTGCAGTAACGCTGAGATGTTGTCCTGATAGGGCAGATTTAGACCGGGGTCGTTTCGGAATGCCCATTTCACCGCAACCTCGACCGTCTTACCTGCGAAGAACGCTGCAGCGGTTGGAGATACGGCTGCTTGTCGCTCCGCCTCGACGGCTGCCTCATGTACGGCAGGAAATTCGGCGGCGAGGAAGGCGAAATTGGACATGGTTAGAGTTGCCCTGAAAAGGCACGCTGTTGGAGAGAGAGGAACAATCGTTCGAGCCCGTCTCCACATTTGCGCATTTTCACAATCTCATCACCAATCCTTTTAAATCGATTCCCGAACTGCAATTGCGCTTCGATCGGAGGCAGCTGAACTGGGATGGAATTGCAGACCGTCTTGTTCATATACGGAAGGGTCGTTTGCGTAGCCCGACGAAACATGTACCCAGTTTGGTAACTCAATGCATACATCAGATACTCTGGCACAATTTTATCTGAACATTGGAAAGAATGAAGCTGCTGGTTGATCACCATTGGGACTTCGGCAATTGACACAACTCCGAGATCCCCGATACACGTCATAAGAACACTTTGCGCCGGGACGACTCGCGCCCTGACCGTCGCAATCTCCGCGTCCGTGAGTCCTGATAAGGAACAATCCGCTGACGTGTATCCCCGCAAAACCAATTCGGCAGTCGTAATCCAAGGGATTGAGCCCGTAAAAGACTTTGGCTTGTCCCGACCCGGAACAATACAAGATGTCACCTCGCCGACGGCGACAACTGGATTCCGATACGAGTTTTCGAGCGGGTCTCCAAACATGTCCCAAAAGATCGCTTGAGCAAGCCCGTCGAGCAATTCGAGCGTGCGTTTGCGCTTGCGACGCACCGTGTCCGCCTTATCCAGAATCGCCGCGATCCGCCGCTGCTCGTCGAGCGGGGGAAGCGGGATTTCGAGCCGTCTCAAAAAATCGACGGGCACACGCTTCTGACCGGCACTTCCGGTCATGTTTTTCGCACCAACTTCTCTGAATTTTGAGTTCCAGATCAGGTGAAATAGATATGATGCGTCAACGTCTTTCCCTGGTCGCAACACGTGAAATTCTGTGGATCCGAAGCCAAGAGAATTGCTCAGGGTGCTTGTTCGAGTAGCTTTCCCATTTTCAAAGCATGGGGTGATTTTGGCGACCAACACATCGCCACGCTCAAAATAGGTGTACCCTTTTTTTACGTGTCGAACATCGCGCTGTTCCTCGAAGTCGATCCGTCCATCTTCGGACACGGCAGCCATTGGCAGAAAGGTTGCGACACCGTCGTCTGCAAGTGTCTTCGGCATGCGTGGATTGATTTCGCACACGTGATCGAGGCGCGCGACTTGTACGGTCACAACATCCCCTCCAACTCGTCCAACCCCTCGGCGATTTCCTTCTCCAGCGCCTTCAACTCCGCGATGATCTCTTTCGACGGGCGGTGTTCCGCCGCCTCGTACACCACTTCCTTATAGCGGTTGATCGAGAGGTCGTAGGCCGCCGCCACGATCTCGGCTTTGGGCACGCAGAAGCTTTGCGCGGTGCGCGGGCGCTCGAGCTCAGTGCCATCACGCTCGTTCCAGCGAATGGCGATGTCGGGTAGATTGTTCTTGGCGTGCTCATCATCATCGAGCTCGCAATTCAGCCCGAGCTTCTCCACCGGCAGCAGCGGAGTCCGCTTGTCGTCGAGCGAAATGCCGTCGGCCTGGCAATCATAGAACCAAACATTGTCGGTACCGCCGGAATTGGTCTTGGTAAACAGCACGATCGCGGTTGAGACGCCGGCATAGGGCCGGAACACGCCGGACGGCAGCTTGACGATGCCGTCGAGTCGGTGGTCCTCAACCAGCATCCGTCGGATCGCCTTGTGCGCCTTTGAGGAGCCGAACAGCACGCCGTCCGGCACGATCACCGCCGCGCGCCCGCCGGGCTTCAGCAGCTTCAAGAACAGCGCCATGAACAGAAGCTCGGTCTTCTTGGTCTTGACGATGGTGAGCAGATCCTTCGCTGTGGTCTCGTAATCGAGCGATCCAGCGAAGGGCGGATTGGCCAGCACTAGCGAATAGCGATCCTCGTCGCCTACATGCTCTTGGCTTAGCGAATCTTTGTAGCGAATGTCGGGGTCGTCGACGCCGTGCAGAGTCATGTTCATCGAGCCGATCCGCAGCATGGTGCCGTCGAAATCGAAACCGTGGAACATCTCCTCGTGGAAATGCTCTCGGCTTCCCTTCTCCTGAAACATCTTCGGATGGTTCTCGCGAAGATATTCCCCTGCCGCGACCAGAAACCCGCAGGTGCCGCACGCAGGGTCCACGATGATGTCCTTCGGCGTCGGCGCCATCATCTCGACCATCAGCGCGATGATGTGGCGCGGCGTGCGGAACTGGCCGTTTTGGCCGGCAGTCGCGATCTTGCCCAGCATGTATTCGTAGAGATCGCCCTTAGTGTCGCGGTCCTCCATGGGCAGCTTGTCGATCAGATCGACGACCTTCACCAGAAGCGCTGGCGAGGGGATGGTAAAACGTGCTCCCTTCATGTGCGTAGAGTGAGCGGTGCCCTCTTCGGCCATCGTGCGAAGAAACGGAAAGACGTGTTCGGCGACGATATCGAACATCTTCTGTGGCGCACTGATATTCTTCAACCGCGACCAGCGCATGTCCTCATAGGCGACACCGCCGCTTTTGCCGATGCCATCCTTGCCTTCCGGGAATATGCGCCGCTCCATCGGCTTTTTGAGCCGGTTGGCCTTGTTTTCCTCGCGGGTGTGGGCCTCGTCGAGGCCGCGCATGAAGAGGAGGTAAGTGATCTGCTCAATCACCTCGAGCGGATTGGCGATGCCGCCCGCCCAGAAGGCATTCCAGACCGTATCGATCTTAGAGCGAAGTTCCCCAGTGAGCATGCGCTCCCCCCCGACACCAAATCCCCGAACATTGCTTTTTAAGTAATTGCGCTGGCTGGTCAAAGCAACTCGGTCAAAAATCTAAAAGCAGGCGAGGATGAAGTAAGAATTCCTTTAGCCAACCGATCCAGTGATCCTTTTGCGAGTTATATCAAACATCCTTTTTCTTCAGCCTGCGCTTGCAATTGCCGCCCCGAACCTCTGCGTTACGGGTTGGACCTCTTCCAATTTGATGATTTTGCGCCGCAATTTTCTGGTGTCATAAGAGGTCTCGAAGTTGAGCGCGCCGTAGGGCGTGCTACGATTAATAGGTAGCAAGCGACGCGCCCGTTTGGGCCGATTCACTGCCCAAAAACTGATTTAAGCGTTCTGCAAGTTTTTGTCGGCGCACACTTAGGAAGCTTTTATAAGATGCCAAATCTCTCAACTCGTTGTCCAAAGGAATGCATTGCGCTTCGAATGGAGCGGAACCGATGCGCTCGACGAACTTGGGAAAGTAGTCGCTGAAGGAGGTCTTGCTGATCTTCCGGTTAGTATCGCCACCGATGAAAGCCAAATTGGCGATGTCATCAATCTCGCGTTGCCCATAAAGTGTTTTGAGGCTGTCCTTCGGAAAGATGTGATGGAACTGAATTCTATGCTGGACTCCCGAATGATCAACGGCAATCAAAAGGTTTGATGTCCAGTCTTTGGCCCCCGCGTCTCTGAAAGCTAAGAACATAGTTTTGAAGAGGGAGCTTCGTACATTTCTTCCTTCTAGCTCTTCCGGCGTGATATCGAGGCGGCCGACCTGCTGCTTCAAACGTTCGATAAAATCCTTTACTGTTCCACCGTCGCGGGCGATTGCGAGATCTTGGTCAAGTATCGTTTCGCTCGATCCGCGCGAGAAGCGGCCTTTCGCGTTGGCGGTAAGAACCCAGTATCTCAGTAACCTTCCCTCGTCCGGTTCAATTCTGTAGCCGCGCTGATGACCATAATAGCCCAGCGCGATGAGCAGAAACGGAGATGACAGCAGCACGGGACTATTGATGCCTGCGTTGCTTTTGACGAAATTGACAGCAAATTCCATTCCAGAACAAGCTTGCTTCCATGCTGATTTCAGCGAATCGACATTCAGCTTGCCGACTGTCAGGAACCGCGACTGCCCCGTGGCAAACGCGACCATATTCTTGAGATGAAGACCCAGATCGAGATCGAAGCCCTGCCCAGCGCAGTCGTTTTGGAACGTTTGAAACGTCGTGAGTGATCCGCGCCATTTTGCCGTAATCTGGGCAAGAGCGAGATCCGAACTTCTTAGCTTCGCGCCCAGCGAGTTGACGCGAACAAAAATCTCCGTCACCTCGTCGTAACTGAGTGAACGTTCGAGCACGTCCATGCGGTAAATGTATTTCTTGATCGAGCGGAGTTTCGCCAACCGCTGGCTGTACTTTTTATAATTTGGATCGGTGAGGGCGGTTACCTTTGCTCTCGCCAGAAATTCTGCATCGTCGTCTGATGTGAAAACTTCCGATACACTAACCCAGTGCGGAAGCTGTTCGAGCTTTTTCGTTGCGACGACAAAGGTCATCCTTTCGAAGCGCCTTAGGAGTTCGTCCTCGGTGACGTCCGCTTCATCTTCACCTTCGTCGTCGTCCGAATCTTCGTTAACTTCCGTGACGACAGCTGGTCCCTCAGGATGCTCAAGATTGAACAACAGCTCTATGGGCCGCGTGCGCCCTCTGACCTCTACTGGCTTCCCTCGTACCACCGCAGAGAGGGATGTCAGCCGCTGCTGACCATCCAAAAGCAAGCGAGTACTGGAGTAAGGATTATCCGCCTGCGCAACTCCAAATTTTTGGAGCGGAACATCGCCGTCGGAGTCCCACACCAGAATCGCACCTGATGGATAACCTCGGTACAGAGAATCGAGTAAGTCGCGGACACGTGTTGATCGCCAAACGTAGCGCCGCTGCATCTCGGGGAGGCGAAGCTCCCCCCTCTCAATCATCCCCACCAGTTCTTCAACTGTGGCTTCTGCCTTGGCCATAACTCCCCTTCTCGTCGCAGGACGCCCCACCAGGCTCTTGCCGAACGCGCCTAGCCAAGCAGCACAAGGAGCTACCGCTCATACGCGTGTACCGCCTTATTGAACAGCTTATCACTCCGCAGAGTAGTTTGGGAAGCTCGGCAGATTTTGGGCTTTGGAGAACTCTATCAAACGACTTTGCCGAGCCCTGACATCCCTCTGCGTTTCACCCATTGCGGGAAGTGGCCATACGCAATTGTTATCGTATCGAAATCAGACAACATCAGTATACGGACCAACCTCCAGGGAGGCTTATGAGAGGGAAAGAAACAGCGCCAATCAGAAGCGCCGTTTCCTTTCAAAGTCTTGATTTTGCGGTGTTTTTGGGGTGGTGGGCACTACAGGGATCGAACCTGTGACCCCTACCATGTCAAGGTAGTGCTCTACCGCTGAGCTAAGTGCCCGAAGAAAGCGAGCTTCTAGGGGTAATGATCCCCCTCGGTCAAGCCCTCTGCATGCGGTTTCTGCACAAGAGCCGGACTTGCCGCATGCCGGTCACGCCGCCAGCAAACGATCGACCTCGCGCACCAGGTCCTTGAGGTGGAACGGTTTCGACAAAACGCGCGCTTCCTTCGGCGGCTGGTTCTCACTGTTGAGCACAACTGCGGCGAAACCCGTGATGAACATGATCTTGAGATCGGGATCGATTTCGCTGGCGCGGCGCGCCAGCTCGATGCCGTCCATCTTGGGCATGACGATATCGGTCAGCAGAAGCGTGAATGGCTCTCGCTTGAGGCGCTCGTAGGCATCCTCGCCGTTTTCGAAGGCGACCACGTCATAATTCGCTTTTTCAAGCGCTTTGACGAGGAAACCGCGCATGGAATCGTCATCCTCTGCAAGCAGGATGCGGCGCAACGGCAGGCTTGAGGGCTTAACTGGCATGACAACTCTGGATGATGCGGAAATTGAAAAGTAGCCGATACTAGAGGCTAGGTCTGGCGCAAACTTGGCCTGAGTTTGGTAAACGGAGCATGAAATTGTGGAGAGTTGCACCCAAGTCGCGTCTAACGCCTTCTGACGGACGATCAGTGTTATGCTTCACATCAAGTGAGTTCAACTCGCGCATGGACTTCAGTGTGACGCATAGGCAAAGTGCGGGGCTCATTTCGCGAATGCACCGAGACAGCAATCCAAGGGTCTCTTTTCGATAATGTCCGACGTCGCTTCCCACAACGTTCCGTCTGCATTTTTTCCATCTTTCGAGGTCTTGAGACCGCGCGCCCAGACGGCGCCGTTCGTTTTCTCGTCTCCGCATTCCGGGCGCCTCTATCCGCCTGAATTCCTGGCCATGTCGCGGCTCGATCCGAAAACGCTGCGCCGTTCCGAGGATTGCCTCGTCGATCGCCTGTTCCAGCCCGTCGCCGATCTTGGGGCACCGCTCATCAGCGCCCGATTTCCCCGCGCTTACCTCGATCTCAATCGCGAGCCCTACGAACTCGATCCAGAGCTCGTGTCCGAGTCGTTGCCCGCCCATGCCAATACCCAGTCGATCCGCGTTGCCGGTGGGCTCGGCACGGTGGCGCGTATCGTCGCCGACGGTGAAGAAATCTATTCCGACCGGCTGAGCCTCGGCAGCGTTCTGGCGCGTATCGAGCAGCTTTACTTTCCCTTCCACGCGGAGCTGTCGCGACTGATCGCGACGACCAACGACACGTTCGGATACGCCGTCTTGATCGATTGCCATTCGATGCCGTCGGCGGCGATGGCCCCAGGCGGCGCACAACGGCCGGATATCGTCATCGGCGACCGTTTCGGCGCCTCTGCCGATCCTCGGTTGACGCTGCTCGTTCGCGACGAATTTCAGAAACGCGGCTTCAAGGTGCAGCTCAACCGGCCCTATGCCGGAGGCCACATCACCGAGCATCACGGCCGCCCGGCGCACGGCACGCATGCGCTTCAGTTCGAGATTAATCGGGGGCTGTACGTCAACGAGCTTACGTTCGAACCGAATTCGGGTTATACGGCGCTCGCAGATGCGTTGATCGACATCGTGCGAAGTCTTTTCTCCGAGGTGCCAGCCTTGCTCGATTTTCGCGCCGCCGCCGAATGAGCGGACCTATGCGTTTAACGACGCCAGGCGCAGCAAGATCGTCATCCAAACATGGTAAAAAAGAAAAAGGGCCGTCCGGATACCGAACGGCCCAAGTCTAGGGAGGAAACGCCCAAGGAGGGCTGCGAAGGACGAGCGAGGCTCGTATATCGCACTGCAAAAACTAAGGGTGCACCGCATCACGTACAAATGCGATTAATGCATGGCTGAGAAACGCTGAATGCGGATCTCGCATAGCTCTGCGCTGCGGGGGTAGGCGTCAGCTGCATAAAGAAAGGCCGTTCGGAAGACGAACGGCCCAAGTCTAGGGAGGAAACGCCCAAATTGGGCAGCGATTGCGCAGAAGTGAATTTGCACGATCGCCCAACAAAGATGGGCTGGTTCGACCGCACTCGCAATCTCCACGAGTAAAGCGCTACTACATTCACAAATAGATGTATCTAGCGCGCCACAAGTTACGTTACTAAAGTCTATCAAACGATCCTTCATTTTGGGCGCCCGCAGGGACCAGATACGGCAATCTTCACGTCGAAAAGAAGCATCTGAAAATTCAAGGTGAATGAGTGCCGGCGCCGTCGCCCGCTGCAGACTTTCAAGCCATCGTTCGCGTAGCTCACGAGCTGGCGGACATCTCGGGCCCAGTCATCCTGAAGCATTTTCGCAGGCCCCTGCCTGTGGAAAACAAAGCGCAGGGTGGAGCCTTCGATCCGGTCACGAAAGCGGACCGAGGTGCGGAGAAGGCGATCGTTCAGGCGCTTGCCACCCGCCTCCCCGATCACGGGGTCTATGGCGAAGAATTCGGCACGAAGGCCGGGACAAGCCCGTATCAATGGGTGATCGACCCGATCGATGGGACGCGCTCGTTCATCATCGGATCACCGCTGTGGGGCACGCTGATTGGCGTGTTGCGCGATGGCAGGCCGGTTTTCGGGCTGATGGACCAGCCTTTCACCGGCGAACGATTCTGGTCCAGTGACCGGGCCGCTTATCACAGCATCGGCGGCGGACGCCCCTCGCGGCTGAAAACCCGGGCCTGCGGAAGTCTCGAAGACGCGGTGCTGGCATCCACACACCCGGACCTCTTCAGCACCCCCGAGCAGGCGGCGGCGCTGACGCGGGTGAAGTCCGTGGCCCGGCTGACGCGCTACGGCGGCGATTGCTACAATTACTGTCTGCTAGCGTCGGGATTCGTCGATGTCATCATCGAGACGGACCTGAAGCCCTACGACATCGTTGCCCTCATACCGATCATCGAACGCGCCGGCGGCCGCGTGACGACATGGACGGGCGGCGATGCTTCCGGCGGCGGCGATATCATCGCGAGCGGCGACGCGCGACTGCACGAGGCCGTACTGGCGCTGATCAACGAAGGCTAAGCCTTCTCCGACGATGCAATCGAAATTCCCATGTAAGCATCGAAAGCGGCCCAGAACCGCTGCCGGATCGCGTCCGTCTCATGAAGAATTTCGTGACGCGACCCCGGCATCAGAATGTGCGCGCCGGACTTGAGATCGACGGCAAAATCCTCGATCGCCTGAGTGGAGACGACCTTGTCGGCGCCGGCCGCGAAGAGAATCATCGGAACGCAGACGTACTTCGGATAATCCGGCCGCAGCAGCATCGCCGAGTTGCGCAGCGCGGCCCTCAGCCAGCCGACCGTCGGTGAGCCGAGAGCAAGCTCGGGCGCCGCCTCGATGATCGCCTTGTTGCGCGACCAGCGCATGTGATCCGTCGTCAACCGGTTGGTTTCGAAACTCTTGAAGTCGTCCGGCTCGTCGCCGCCGCCCCGGACGTACGTTCCGGCCAGTCCCAGCAAACATGCGATGTTTGCGTAGATGCGCGCGATGGAGGGGCTGACGCCGAGCATGTTCTCGTGAATGGCGATCATCGGCGACATCAGCACCATGCGCGCAAAAGCGCTCGCCTCGTCCTGGGCGTTGCGCAGAAGAATGGCGCCTCCAAGCGAATGGCCGAGCCCGATCAGCGGCTGGGGTAGCGCCGGTTTGACGATCTCCTCAATAAAGATCGCCAGATCGCGATCGTATTCGGTGAAGGCGACGACATGGCCCTTGCGCGGATTCGACAGCATCCTTTCCGATCCGCCCTGCCCCCTCAGATCGAAGATCGCGACAGCGAAACCACGGCGGCGGAGATCGGCGATGACCTCGAAATACTTTTCGATGTATTCGCCACGGCCTTGCACGATGCAAACCGTGCCGCGCGATGGGCCACGAGTCGCTTCCCAAAGAGCCGAACGCAATTTCAGGCCGTCGTATCCGTCAAAAGCTGAAACCTTCGCACCGCTCGGTACCGGGTTGATCGAGAGTGATACGAGTTTCATCAGTGCTCTTTCCCGGTTGCCGACGCGATCGCAACATTAACGATTCTAGCGCGCATCGGTGTCGTCTTGCACCTGCTTGCAGCCCTTGAAGTGCGATTTTCCGCTTCCTACTTACCGAATGCGGTTGCTGCCACGCGGGACCGCATCACGGAAAAGCCGAGCCCAAGCAGGGCCGGTTCACATGTCGCTTCTCATGGAGGATATGTTTCATGCGACACACCGAATTTGCCCCCTTTTATCGTTCCGCCATTGGCTTCGACCGTTTGTTCCAGATGTTGGATCAGTCGGCGGGGTTCGATAGCGAGTCCACCTATCCGCCGTATAATATCGAGCGGACGGGCGAAAATGCGTACCGCATTTCCCTGGCGGTGGCGGGCTTCTCATCCGAGGAGTTGAAGATCGAAGTCAAGGAGCAGACCTTGACCATCGCCGGCGAAAAAGCAGCCGACGGCGAAGGCAAGACCTACCTTCATCGAGGCATCGCCGCCCGCGCCTTTGAGCGGCGCTTCCAGTTGGCGGACCATGTCGATGTCACGGGCGCCAACTTCGAAAACGGGTTGCTGCACGTTGACCTCGTCCGCAACGTTCCGGAAAGCAAGAAGCCGCGAACGATTGCCATTGGTCCGGCCGGACCGAAGCAGATCGAGGCAACGTCCGCCTAACGTCCTTCCGAACGTTTGATAATGCTCGGCAGCCGTGCCCTTCGGGTGCGGCTGCTTTGTCATGCCTGCGCGCTATTGTCGTCCTTGCCAATTTATTGCCCGAATTCGCTCCCCGACTTTCCAAAAAGCATTGTCGGATAAGTTGAATGCTTTCCCACTTGTGCGCCGATCGCAAATCTGTAGAATGAGTACATAGGTCAGCATTGCTGACCTTTATTGGAACTCCGATGCTGCATTTGAGAGCACGTCCGCCAGACGTCCGGTCGCCTTCGACGGCGGCCGCGACGAAACGTATGCGTCGAAAATCGACGCGCTAACGGCGCCCGCAGCTCTGCGCAGCATTTTCAGACCCCTCGACAAACGCTTGCCCTGGGTCGAAATTTTAGCCGCGATCCGTCGAAAAGCGCAGATCGGCGGCGCATCCGCCGCCCAGAATTGAAATGCAGAACGAGCCAGTCCGAGGGCTCTCTGCCACGAGATGAAACTCAAAGACGATCATAATTCAGACGAGGCCGCGACCGGCCGCACGAGGCAAGAGAGATGAGCGAAGGTTATCTACCACCGCTGGAAGATGAAATCGGCAGCACACACCGTCCCGCCGCCGAGGGTCTTTTTGATCCAGCGCTCGAGCGCGACGCATGCGGCGTCGGGTTCATCGCCAATCTCAAAGGCCGGAAGTCGCACGGAATCGTCGAAGGCGCGCTCAAGATTCTCGAGAACCTCGAGCATCGCGGCGCCGTCGGTGCCGACCCGTTGTCGGGCGATGGCGCCGGCATCATGATTCAAATCCCGCACGACTTTCTCGCGAGCGAGACGAAAGCTCTCGGCTTCGAGCTTCCCGAGCCTGGTCATTACGCCGTCGGTTACGTTTTCATGCCGCAGGATGAACGGCTGCGGGCACACTGCGAGCGCGTGTGGGCACGATGCGTGAAGGAAGAGGGTCTGCAGCTCCTCGGATGGCGCTCGGTTCCGGTCAACAATAGCTGTCTCTCCGATATGGTGCGCCAGAGCGAGCCCGTGCACCGGCAGGTCTTCATCGGCCGGCCCGCCTCGATCGCGACCGAAGCGGAATTCGAGCGGCGTCTCTTCATCGTTCGCAAGGTCGTCTCGAACGCGATCCACGACGCTTACAAGGGGCGCGACATCGGCACCTACACGGTTTCACTGTCGACACGGACGGTCGTCTACAAGGGCATGTTCCTGTCGTATCAGGTGAAGGCCTACTACACGGATCTTTCAGATCCGCGCCTGATCTCGGCGCTGGCGCTTGTCCACCAACGCTTCTCGACCAATACGTTCCCGTCGTGGAAGCTTGCGCATCCGTACCGGATGGTTGCACACAACGGCGAGATCAACACGCTGCGCGGCAACGTCAACTGGATGGCGGCGCGGCAAGCGTCGGTGTCATCGCCTTTATTCGGGTCCGACATTTCGAAGCTGTGGCCGATTTCGTATGAAGGTCAGTCCGACACGGCGTGCTTCGACAACGCGCTCGAATTTCTGACGATGGGCGGCTACAGCCTAGCGCATGCCGCGATGATGCTGATCCCGGAAGCGTGGGCCGGCAATCCGATGATGGATACGAAGCGCCGCGCTTTCTACGAGTATCATGCCTGCTTGATGGAGCCGTGGGACGGCCCGGCGGCAATGGCGTTTACCGACGGGCGCCAGATCGGCGCCACGCTCGATCGCAATGGTTTGCGCCCGGCGCGCTATCTCGTGACCAAGGACGACACTGTCATCATGTCGTCGGAGTCGGGCGTTCTGCCGGTCGATGAATCGAACATCGTCAAGAAGTGGCGCCTGCAGCCCGGCAAGATGCTGCTGATCGATCTTGAGAAGGGCTGCATCATCTCGGATGAAGAACTGAAGGCCGAGATTGCCGGCAGTCATCCCTACGAGACGTGGCTGAAGCGCACGCAGATCAAGGTTGCCGACCTGCCGCTGCCCGCCAAGACGGCGGCGTCGTCCAAATCAAATGTCGCGTTGCTCGATCTGCAGCAATCGTTCGGCTACACGCAGGAAAGCATCAAGTTCCTGATGGCGCCGATGGCGGAGAAGGGCGAAGAAGCCATCGGTTCGATGGGTACCGACACTCCGATTTCGGCGCTGTCGTCGAAGTCGAAACTGCTGCACACGTACTTCAAGCAAAACTTCGCGCAGGTCACGAACCCGCCGATCGACTCGATCCGCGAAGAGCTGGTGATGAGCCTCGTCTCGTTCATCGGCCCACGCCCGAACATCCTCGGGCTTGAGGGGACGTCGAAGCAGAAGCGCCTTGAAGTCGGTCAGCCAATCCTGACGAATGAAGACCTGGAGCGTATCCGCGGCATCGGCGCGGTGAAGGACAACGACTTCAACTCGATCACGATCGACATCACCTACCCCGCCGACAAAGGCGAAGCGGGCATGGGTCCGGCGCTCGACGGCATCTGCGCCGAGGCCGAGGAGTACGTTCGCGCCAAGGAATTCAATATCATCATCCTGTCCGACCGTCGCTCCGGACCGGATCGCATCGCCATTCCGGCGCTGCTGGCGACTTCGGCCGTTCATCATCACCTGATCAAGCAGGGCCTCAGGACGTCTGTCGGTCTCGTTATCGAGACCGGCGAAGCGCACGAGATTCATCAGTTCTGCACGCTCGCGGGGTATGGCGCGGAGGCGATCAACCCGTATCTGGCCTTTGAATCGCTGTACGCGATGATCCCCGACTTGCCGGAAGGGACGACGCCGGACCTCGTCAAGAAGCGCTTCATCAAAGCCATCGGCAAGGCCATCCTGAAGGTCATGGCGAAGATGGGCATCTCGACGTACCAGTCGTATTGCGGCGCTCAGATCTTTGACGCGGTCGGACTTCGTTCGAGCTTCGTCGATCGCTACTTCACCGGCACGCACACGCAGATCGAAGGCGTCGGCCTGCGCGAAATCGCGCGTGAAACCGTCGAGCGCCACACGGCTGCGTTCGGCGACATCCCGGTGCTCGACAACGCACTCGAAGTCGGCGGCGAATATGCGTATCGCGTTCGCGGCGAAGCCCATATGTGGCGTCCGGGAACGGTCGCAGACCTGCAGCACGCGGTTCGCGGCACGGACAATTCCGACGCGATGAGCGGGCGCATTCCGCAGAAGTACCGGGACTTCGCCAAGGCGATCAACGATCAATCCGAACAGCTCATGACGCTGCGCGGCATGTTCCGCGTGCGCTCGGCGGAGAGCCTCGGCCGTAAGCCGGTGCCGATCGAAGAGGTCGAGCCAGCTGCTGAAATCGTGAAGCGTTTCTCGACCGGCGCGATGAGCTTCGGTTCGATCAGCCGCGAGGCGCATACGACACTCGCCATTGCGATGAACCGCATCGGCGGCCGCTCGAACACCGGCGAAGGCGGCGAAGAGGCGGACCGCTTCAAGCCGCTGGAGAACGGCGATTCCATGCGCTCGGCGATCAAGCAGGTCGCATCGGGGCGCTTCGGCGTCACGACCGAATACCTCGTCAACGCAGACATGCTCCAGATCAAGATGGCGCAGGGTGCGAAGCCGGGCGAAGGCGGTCAGCTTCCCGGTCACAAGGTCGATACGACGATCGCCAAGGTGCGCCACTCGACGCCGGGCGTGGCGCTGATCTCACCGCCGCCGCATCACGACATCTATTCCATCGAAGATCTGGCGCAGCTGATCTACGACCTGAAGAACGTCAATCCGGCGTCCGATGTCTCGGTGAAACTCGTTTCGGAAGTCGGCGTCGGTACGGTTGCCGCCGGCGTTGCGAAGGCGCGCGCCGATCACGTGACGATTTCGGGCTTCGAGGGTGGCACGGGCGCCTCTCCCCTCACCTCGATCAAGCATGCCGGTAGCCCGTGGGAAATCGGTCTGGCCGAGACGCATCAGACGCTTGTCGCAAACCGGCTGCGCGGACGCATTGCGGTTCAGGTCGATGGCGGTGTTCGTACGGGCCGCGACGTCGTTATCGGCGCGCTGCTCGGCGCTGACGAGTTCGGCTTCGCAACCGCGCCGCTTATCGCGGCGGGCTGCATCATGATGCGCAAGTGCCATCTCAACACCTGCCCGGTGGGCGTCGCGACACAAGACCCCGTCTTGCGCGCGAAGTTCACCGGCAAGCCAGAGCACGTCATCAACTACTTCTTCTTCGTCGCGGAAGAAGTCCGCGAGATCATGGCGCAACTCGGCTACCGCAACTTCAACGAGATGATCGGCCAGAGCGAGCAGCTCGATAAGGACCGGGCGATCGAACACTGGAAGGCGCGCGGGCTGGATTTCTCCAAGCTGTTCCACAAGCCGCGCGCTCCGAAGGACGTTGCGGTCTATCACAGCGAGCGGCAGGATCACGGTCTCGACAAGGTGCTCGATGTCAAGTTGATCGCAGCGGCGAAGCCGGCACTCGAAAGCCGCAAGGCATTGAAAGCCGACTTCCCGATCTGCAACGTCAACCGCTCAACGGGCGCTATGCTGTCGGGTGAAGTGGCCAAGCGCTACGGTCATGCCGGGCTGCCTGAAGACACGATCTGGCTGTCGTTCAAGGGCACGGCCGGACAGGCATTCGGTGCCTGGGCCGCACACGGCATCACGCTCGATCTCATCGGCGAAGGCAACGACTACGTCGGCAAGGGACTTTCCGGCGGCAAGCTGATCGTACGGCCGGCACCGGAGTCAGGCATCGTACCGGAAGAGAGCATCATCGTCGGCAATACGGTGCTGTATGGCGCGATCACGGGCGAATGCTACTTCCGTGGCGTCGCGGGCGAACGCTTCGCCGTCCGAAATTCGGGCGCGTATGCGGTCGTCGAAGGTACCGGCGATCACGGCTGCGAATACATGACGGGCGGCGTTGTCGTCGTTCTCGGGCCAACAGGACGCAACTTCGCGGCCGGCATGTCGGGCGGCATCGCCTACGTGCTCGATGAGAAGGGCGACTTCGAACAGCGGCTCAACAAGGACATGGTGCAGCTTGAAGCTCTGACCGCCGATGCCGGATCGCTGCAGAAGCTGGCGCAGCAAGGCGGCGACGTGGCAATCGCGGTGCGGAGCGTCATGGTCGATATGCGTGAGCAGGACGCCGAACGGCTTCACACACTGATCGCGCGCCACGCGCATTACACCAACTCGCAGCGCGCGCAGGACATTCTGAAGAACTTCGCGGCGTATCTGCCGAAGTTCAAGAAAGTCATGCCGGTCGAATACCGCCGGGCGCTCACTGAACTTGCGAAAGCGCGCGAGACGAACCGCGAGGCGGAAGCTGAAGTGGTGGCAAAGCAATAAAATCGAATCTCGCGAACGTACGCAGGACGAAAAGAAAGACGACAGCAGAATGGGCAAGCCTACAGGGTTTCTCGAAATCGAACGTACCGATCGCCGGTATCGGCCCGTCGAAGAGAGATTGAAGCACTGGAAAGAATTCGTTGAGCCGCTGGCGGAGCGAGCGGTCAAAGACCAGGCGGCCCGCTGCATGGATTGCGGCATTCCGTATTGTCACAACGGCTGTCCGGTGAACAACCAGATCCCGGACTGGAACGATCTCGTCTATCGCAGCGATTGGAAGCAGGCCGCCGAGAATCTTCACTCGACGAACAATTTCCCCGAGGTGACCGGCCGCATCTGCCCGGCGCCGTGCGAAGCGGCCTGCACGCTGAACATCGACGACAAGCCGGTGACGATCAAATCGATCGAATATGCGATCGCCGAGCGCGCTTTCGAGGAAGGCTGGCTTCAGCCGCAGCCGCCGGAAAAGAAAACCGGCAAGAAGGTCGCCATTATCGGCTCGGGGCCCGCGGGCCTTGCGGCGGCACAGCAGCTGGCGCGCGCCGGGCACGACGTGCACGTCTACGAAAAGAACGCGCGTCCGGGTGGACTGCTCGTCTATGGCATTCCCGACTTCAAGATGGAGAAGGCCGTCGTCGCGCGCCGCGTCAAGCAGATGGAAGCCGAGGGCGTCACGTTCCATTGCGGCGTCCATGTCGGTCAGGATCTGTCGGCAAAGTCCCTTGAAAGAAGCCACGATGCTGTTCTGCTCGCGATCGGGTCCGAACAGCCGTTCGACTTTTTCGCCAAGTCGCCGGGGCGCGATCTGGACGGCATCCACTACGCGATGGATTTCCTGCCGCAGCAGAACCGCCGAAACGCCGGAGAGGCACAGAAGCCGAGGACCAAGGACATCTCGGCGAAGGACAAGCACGTCATCGTTATCGGTGGCGGCGACACCGGATCGGACTGCATCGGAACGTCATTCCGTCAGGGCGCCAAGAGCGTCACGCAGCTCGAAATCATGTCGATGCCGCCGACGAAGGAGAACAAGGCTCTGTCGTGGCCGCACTGGCCGTTGAAGTTGCGTATTTCGTCCTCGCAGGCGGAAGGTGCAAAGACCGAGTATTCGATCTCGACGACGGGATTCACCGGCGAAAACGGTCAGGTGAAAAAACTTCACTACACGCGCGTGAACTCGAACCTGCAGCCGATCAAGGGCACGGAAGGCGCGCTCGACGCGGATCTCGTGCTGTTCGCGATGGGCTTCTCGGGTCCGGTCGAAACCGATGTCGTCAAGGAGCTGCAGCTTCCGGTGGTTCCGCGCGGCCGCTTCAAGGGGCTCGACGCGACGGACAAGGACTACAAACTGGGGTCGTCGCCGAAACTCTTCTGCGCCGGCGATATTCGCCGTGGTCAGTCGCTGGTTGTGTGGGCGATCCGCGAAGGCCGTCAGGCAGCGCACGCCATCGATAAGTTTTTGATGGGATCGACGGTGCTGCCCCGCTGAGGGCAGCTCCGGTCACGACGCGATCCGCAGGACAATGGCGCCGAGTGCGATGATGCACACGGCCGCCCAGCGATTGCCGTTGATTCTTTCATTAAGCACCAACGCGGAAATGACGGTGCCGAAGAGGATCGACGTTTCGCGCAACGCCGCGACTACGGCCACCGGCGCCGCAGTCATCGCCCATAAGACCAAGCTGTAGGCGGCGAGTGTTCCAAACCCGCCCAATAATCCCATGCGCCAGTTCGAACGCGCATGAGGGCCAGCCGTGGCGCGGTTCATGACAAGCGACCCGCACGCGAGTGGAATTCCGGTGATGAGGAAAACCCAGAGTGTGTAGGCGACGGGCGCCTCCGAGAGGCGTACGCCGTAACCATCGACCAGCGTATAGCCGGCAATAACGACGGCGTTAAAGAGCGCCAAGGCGATGCCTTTGCCGTCACCTTCCTGCTTGACACTCACCATGCTCAGGACGCCGAGAGAGATCAGGCTGATACCGATCCATGCCTTCGACGACAGCGGTTCGCGCAGCAGGAACGCGCCTGCAAGCGCCACAAGGAACGGCGCGGTGCCGCGCATCAGCGGATAGGTCTGGCTCATATCGGCAAGATGGTAGGCAAAGGCGATGAGCACGAAATAGCCAACGTGGATCACCGCCGAGGTTCCGATATAGGGCCAGCTCGCGGGATCAGGCTGCTTTAGAAACGGCAATGCGATCGCTGCCAACAGCGCGGCCGAAGCGGCAACGATGACGGTCGTCAGGAACTTATCGTCCGCATTTTTTACGAGGGCATTCCAGGCCGCGTGTAAAACGGCGGCAAGCAGAACGGCTCCGAAGACGACGACAGGCATAGGTCACTTTAGCGAGCGTTTTCGCGCCCGTCACCGAGCGGAGCCGCGCACCCCCAAACGGCGCGGGATCGATTGCTCGATTTTTCAACCACGCGGCGGCGTCACGTCCGGATTTACTTCGCTGGTTGAATCGCTCTTCGGCGGCCAAGACACGTCGTCGGCGCGGCCAGGCTTGGGTTGTAAGCGCTCGCCTTTGACAAGCAGACGGAAGTACGGCGCTTGCGTCGGCGAAAGCCTGCCTCGCTCGCGGCTTCCCGCCGGTGTTATCGAACTCATCAGGGTCACACCGCCGCCGATCTGATCGACAATCAGATCGCCGCGTGGGCCGGAGCCTTCGCGACGCGCCATCAGCGCCACGACGGATGCGGGAATGGCCGGACGCACAATCTCGACCGTTTGCGTTTCGATGCGACCGCTCGGTGTCTGGAGCTTCAGCGTGATCTTGCCGTTATCGACTTTCTGATCGCCCAATGCATTGCTGTTCGGGGATGGCGGCGTCCCATCGAGCGCCGCACCGTGAACGACCGGCGTCTTCGAATCCGAAGATTGCTGCGCAACAGGCGACGACGGCGCCGGCGTCTTTACCGCGTTTCCGGGGTTGATCCTCTCCTGCTCCGCTTCGGCGCCCAACAGCGGAACATTGCGATTGGCTTTCGCCTGATTGAGATCGGAGCGCAGTTCTTTTTCGACGAAGTGCGCCAGCTTGCGGTTTCCGACCTCGGTGAAATTGACGCCGTTACGCAAGCGCAGCAGGCGGATCGCGCCTTCAAGGTCGGGCCCGTATGCCGAATAGCCGCCGTTCTCGTCGGTGAAACCTTGATAGGCATCAATGTACTTGAAGCCGTTCAGGTAGGCGCGTTCGCGGATCACATCATTCATGGCTTGCGCCAGCTCATTGGCGTCGTTTCGCGCAAGGTTCGGTAGGCCGACCCAATACACGCTGGCGTTCTTGCGCTTGAAGATGCGCATGAGCCGATCCAAGCGGCGCGTATATTCGGCAATCCAGGGATCGCTGCCGATGGCGAGACGTTTGCCGTCGGCATCGCGAAACGTCATCGGGTTGTCTTCGCCGATCATGACGATGGCGATGTTCAGCGGATCGGCGTCGACCTTGTTTCCAAGCGCAGTGATCTTGGCTTCGAATCCGGAGCTTGCGAGGTTGGTGATCGGTGTCACCTGACGCTGGATATTGAGCCGGACATCCGAACCGAATGCCTTGATGAACCCGCCAAGGAGACCGTTGGCAAAGCCGTCCCCGAAGACCGTGACCTGATAGACGTCGTTGTCGGGAAAGGGCGTCAGAAACGTCGCGCCCTGATCAACACCGGCTGCATTGGCGGGAGCCGTCAAGACGGCCGCCAGCAGGGCCGCGCCCGTGGCGATCCAAAGTCTCAAACGTTGCAAGAAACCACTCATCCCGCGCGTGCCTCGATAGCCCGAACGCAATCCACACTTCGCGACTCCGAACCGACCATACAGCGTCACGCGGCGCACTCCAACGTCCGCTGACGGTAATGTCAGCGGTTCGCCTGCGAGTTGGCGTGGGCGAGCACCGATTTCGACGGCCAGCAATCGATCTTCAGACCGGCGGCCTTCTGATAAAGGCCGATTTGCTTGCGCGTATTGGAGCCGATTTTGCCGTCGATCTTGTCCATCGGATAACCGAGTTCCTTGAGGCGCTGCTGCAGATCATGAACGACGATCGTGCGGGGCTGCTCGAACGATCTCCAGGGCGTTACAAAATCGCCTTCCCCGCGCAGCCGGTCCGACAGGTTGCCGACGAACAACGCATAGAGATCGGACGTGTTGTAGAGCCGGATGACGCGAAAATTCTGGGCCGCAAGGAAAGCGGGGCCATAAGCGCCGCCAGGCATCATCAGGTAGGCGTCCTGTTTCAGTTCGGCCCGGGTAAAGGGCTCGCCATCGGCGCGTTTGAACCCCATCCGCACCCAGTCCGCGATGGGCCGCGTGTCGGGCGGTCCTTCGAGGGAGCAATTGGCTCTCGGTGGGACGATCACTTCGTATCCCCAGCGTTGCCCGCGCGCCCAGCCTTTGCCTTCGAGCTGGCGCGCCGTGAACGCCAAGGCATCGGCGACCGAGCGCCAGACGTCGATCTTTCCATCGCCGTCACCGTCAATCGCAAACTTCAGATATTCGGTCGGCATCGCCTGCGTAAGGCCGACAGCTCCCGCCCACGAGGACTTCATGTCGGAACGCGGAACGCCCATTTGCAGCATCTTCAATGCGGCGATCAGTTCGACGCGGAACCGTTCTTTGCGCTTGCCGGTGTAGGCAAGCGTCGCGAGCATGCGGACCGCATCTTTCGATGGGTGGTACGATCCGTATGCCGACTCGCGGCCCCAGATGGCGACCAGCGTATAGCGATCGACGCCGGTGAGTTTCTCGATACGCTTCAGAGCCGCTTCATGGTCTTTCAGAAAGACGCGCCCCTGAACGGCGAGCTTCGCGAGGTACGACTTCGATAAATAATCGGCGGCCGTTTTCGTGAACTCGGCTTGACCTCTGTTGTCGACCTTGGGACGGCCGGGAAGATCAAGGTCGGGAATGGAGTAATCGGGCTTCATCCCAGCAAACGCTGCATCGAACGTCTTGCGGCTGACGCCAGCCGATTTCGCGTCGGGCCATAGGCTTTGAACGAACGCGCCGAAGTCCGCCTCCGGGCGAGCGTTCGCAGTCGTGCTCAAAGAGATGATCGCAATGGCGACGGCGAGCGCCGCCGCAAATCCGTGCCACATCTTATTCAGCATTTCGCCGCGTCCTATTCCGGCCGTGCGGCCCGTTCGCATGTCGTGCCGTCCGAATGCTCGGATTTCAGGGCATTTTTGCGACCTTAGCCCGTCGGTGCGGCCGCTTTCAGCTCATCGACCCGGCGTTCCCAGTTGAGCGCCTGCGCTACGATCTTATCGAGATCGTCATGCTGCGGTTGCCAGCCGAGCGCATCGCGAATTTTTGCCGATGCCGCAACGATCGCTGCCGGATCGCCTGCACGGCGCGGCGACAGCACGACTTTGAAATCGCTGCCCGAAGCGCGTTTCACGGCGGCGATGACCTCGTGCACGGAATAGCCCTTCGAATAGCCGCAGTTGAAAATCTCGGATGCGCCGCC
>DATLJG010000294.1:0-3239 GCA_035538995.1 Hyphomicrobium sp.
GGAAGCCCGCGCCTGGGGCGCCGATTGCATCCTCATCATCCTGGCCGAAGTGGACGACGCGACGGCGCGCGACCTCGCGACCGCCGCCAAAGATTGGGGCATGGACGCCATCGCCGAAGTTCATAACGCTGAGGAACTCGAGCGCGCGCTGAAGCTCGACTGCCGCCTCATCGGCGTCAACAATCGCAATCTCAAGACGTTCGACGTGAAGCTCGAAACGACCGAGGAATTGGCTCCGAAAATTCCGAAGGACCGCATCGTCGTTGGAGAAAGCGGCATCTTCACACCCGCCGACATTGCCCGGCTCGCGAAAGCCGGCGTCAACACATTCCTCGTCGGTGAAAGCCTGATGCGCCAAGCCGACGTTACCGCCGCCACTAAGACGTTGCTCGCCAGGAGCTGATAGATCGTGGGCAAACTTTCGCACATCGACGACAAGGGCGAAGCCCGCATGGTCGACGTTTCCGACAAGGCGAGCACGGCTCGTCGCGCTGTTGCGGAGGGCTTCATCGCAATGCAGCCGGAAACGCTGACGCTCGTCGAAACAGGCGCCGCGAAGAAAGGCGACGTGATCGGCGCCGCCCGCATCGCCGGCATCATGGCCGCCAAGCGAACACACGAGTTGATCCCTCTTTGCCACCCGCTTGCCATCACCAAAGTCGGGATCGACTTCCTCCTCACGCAATCGCCGCCGGGCATTCATGTCACCGCCGAGGTCAAGGTCGCCGGTCAGACCGGTGTCGAAATGGAAGCGTTGACCGCCGTGTCCGTCGCCTGCCTGACGCTCTACGACATGCTGAAAGCCGCCGACAAAACCATGACCATCGAAGACATTCGCCTCGTTGAAAAAACCGGCGGCAAATCAGGCGCGTTCAAAGCTCCCGCGCGTTCGAAAGGAGGCTGACGCATGGCGCTGCTTCCCGTCGCCGAGGCCCTCAAACACGTTCTCAAGACCGCCGATACCCTGAATGCTGAGCAAGTCGGTCTGCGTGACGCGCTCGGCCGCACGCTGGCCAGTCCTGTCGAATCCCTGATGGACAATCCGCCGTTCGATGCCTCGGCGATGGACGGTTACGCCGTGCGGATCGAAGACGCCGCGCAGGTGCCCGTTACGCTGACACTCATCGGGGAATCCGGCGCCGGGCGTCCCTACTCCGGCAAGATCGGCAAGGGCGAGACCGTTCGCATTTTCACCGGCGCGCCTTTGCCAGATGGCGCCGATGCCGTCGTCATCCAGGAAGACGTCACCGCAAACGGACAGAGCATCACCATTCGCGAGGCTGCAAAACCCGGTGGCAACGTCCGTCCCAAAGGCCAGGACTTCACAAAAGGCCGCGCGCTGCTTGAGTCCGGACGGCGCTTGACGGCACGCGACATCCTTCTGACCGCAGCATCGGGACACGCAGCGCTTTCCGTTGTCCGCAAGCCCATCGTCGCCCTTCTCTCGACGGGCGATGAACTGGTCGAACCCGGCATGGCGCGTGGCTATGGACAAATTCCGGCATCAAACTCCTGGGGATTGGCAGCCGTCGTCGAAGCGGCTGGCGGCGAAGCCCGCATTCTCGATATTGCGCGGGATTCAATGCACGCGCTGGCCCACGCGCTCGAACAGGCGGCAGGCGCCGACGTGCTGGTGACGATCGGCGGCGCTTCCGTTGGAGATCATGACCTCGTTCGACCGGCACTGGAAAAGGCCGGCGCCAAACTCGACTTCTACAAGATCGCCATGCGCCCCGGTAAGCCGCTGTTCTTCGGTTCGCGCACTATTCGTGGATCGCGCCAGATATGCCTTGGGCTTCCCGGCAATCCCGTTTCGTCGCTGATCTGCGCCCGCGTGTTCCTCGTGCCATTGATCGGACGCTTGCTTGGCCGCGACGTACCGATGGAAATCATCGACGCCGTGCTTGCCGAACCCGTCGCCGCGAACGGACCACGCGAACACTACATGCGCGCCCGTCTCGATTTGAGCGCGTCGCCGCCGCGCGCCGTGCCGTTCAAGAACCAGGATAGCGGCCTCATCACGGCGCTTCAGCACGCCGATTGCCTGGCCGTCATTCCTGCCGACGCACCCGCGCAACCGGCGGGCGCACCTGTCAAGGTGCTGAAGCTCGACATTTGACGGAAGCGGCGCGGATGTCGTCGCGTTTTGCGACTGACCTGTTTCCTAAAATGAAAATAGCCGCTGATAAGGCGGCCATTCCAAAAATTGCGATGCGTGTGAATGATTGCCGCTCGACACCGCAAGCGCCTCAGTCCTTGGCGCGCTCGACGTAGGAACCGTCCGTCGTCATGACGACGACGCGCGTGCCTGTCCCAATGTGCGGCGGCACCATCACGCGCGCACCATTCGAGAGTTTTGCCGGTTTGTACGACGACGACGCTGTCTGGCCCTTCACCACCGGATCGGCTTCGACGATTTCCAGTGTCACGCGCTGCGGAAGCTCGATCGAGATGGGATTGCCCTCGTGGAGAGAAACGAGGCACGTCATGCCTTCCTGCAACCACTGCCCCTGATCCCCGACAACGTCCTTGGGGATGGTGATCTGGTCGAAGGTTTCGGGGTGCATGAAATTATACCCCATGTCGTCTTCGTAGAGGAAATTGAAGTCCTTTTCATCGAGGTAGGCCCGCTCGACCTGATCGGTCGTGCGATAGCGTTCGACGACCTTGACGCCATCGGCGATCCGGCGCATTTCGAGATGCGTAACAGGCGTGCCCTTGCCGGGGTGGATGTTTTCGGCCTGCATCACGACGGCCAATCGGCCATCGAGATCGAGCACATTGCCTTTGCGGATCGAGCTTGCGATAACCTTGACCACCTAAACGTCTCCGTTCTGAAATCCAAACGCCGCGATCGCCTGCGTGGCGGCCGGTCAGCGGGTACCCCTTCTGGGAATCTGTCGCGTCTCCTTACCTGCTTAGCCTCCTGCCGCCAAGTGCGGCAACGGCACCGCAAAAGCTCTAATTTCAGCCATGTCTCAAGCATCGCCCTGGTGGAACCCCGACCGGCATTCAGATCGACGGCCCTTTCTGGCTGCGCGAGGCCGCATCAAGGGCGCCTTAAGGGATTGGTTTAACGCGCAGGGCTTCGTTGAGGTCGAAACCGGCTGTTTGCAGGTTTCACCGGGAAACGAGACACATCTGCACGCCTTCCGCACCGAACTCATCGGCACCGATCTGTCACGCCGCGACCTCTATCTTCATACCTCGCCCGAATTCGCCATGAAAAAGCTGCTGGC
>DATLJG010000295.1:0-1690 GCA_035538995.1 Hyphomicrobium sp.
GGATTCGGCTTCAGCCCCGTTCTTCCGGCACAATCGAAAACTGAAGCTTCTCGCCGTTTCGGAGCACCTCGGCGGCGACCTTCTGGTTAATGCGCTTTGCATCGAGAACCCGCGACACGTCATCGACGGCGGCGGTCGGCATTCCGTCGAGCGCGATCAGAACATCGCCCGCGACGAGGCCCGCGATTTCCGCAGGCCCACCGCTCTGCAAGCTGCGAATGCCGATCGCACTCGATTGCGTCAGGCCATGGCGATGCCGCGCGCTTTGCGGCAGCACGACATGCTCCGCGACAATGCCCATCACGCCGCGCCGGACGTGACCGTGAGCGAGAATCTGCGTCAGCACGTATTCAGCCGTGTTCGAGGCAACGGCAAAGCAAAGCCCCTGCGCGCCCATGATCGTCGCCGTATTGATGCCAATCACGCGACCCGCCGAATTGACCAGCGGCCCGCCCGAGTTACCGGGATTGAGCGCCGCGTCCGTCTGAATGACGTCATCGATCAGTCGTCCGTTCTCGGCGCGCAATGAACGCCCGACGGCACTGATGATTCCGGCCGTCACCGTTGATTGAAAGCCAAGCGGATTGCCAATGGCGATCGCGATCTGACCCGGCCGCAGCGCTTTCGAGTCGGCAAGCCGCGCGTATTTCAGCCGTTCCGGCGTCTCGGCGCGAAGGACGGCCAGGTCGGTATCGGGATCGCGTCCGATAAGCCGCGCGCCGAACCGTTGCCCATCGCCTTGCGACAAGCTGATGCTCTGCGCGCCGTCGATCACGTGATTGTTCGTCAGCACGAGTCCGTCTGGCGAAACGACGACGCCGCTGCCCGAGCCCTGACCAACCCGTCCGTTGCGTTCGCTGCGAACCTGCACGTGCACGACGGCGGGCGCCACGCGGTCGACAACATCGACGACGGCATTGCTGTAAGCGTCCATCAGCGTCGCATCGCTGCGCTGTTCGGGCTCCGGGCTGGTATAGCTGCTTTCGCTGCCGGACTCGTCCAGGACGCGGAAAAAACTGTGTTCCATGATCCACCCGACGATAATTGAGAGGGTCAGGTAGATGGCGATGCCGCGAACGCGCATCAAGAGCGACAATCGCGCGGTGCGCTGCGAGCAGGCATCCACGCCCACGCGCGTCATGCTCGCTCTTCACGTCATCCCACAACTCGCCCCGTCATCCCCGCGTAGGCGGGGATCCGCCCAAGTTTCGGCGTCTGAGCAAACCGCGGGCTTGACTGGATCCCGGCCTTCGCCGGGATGACGATAAAGAACCAGCGCTTATTCGGCCGCTTGCTGCTCCAGCGATGCGGCGGCGTCTTCGGCGCGCTCGAAGATTTGCGTCTGCAGCCCGCGACGCCGCAGCGCCTCCTGCAGCTTGTGCCGCGTGATGTCGCTCGTCGCATAACGCGCCATGCGCGCGTAATAGTTCTTCTTCAAGAACGCGACCATGTCGGCGTACTCTTCGTAAAGGTCTTCCGCGATCCGGCAGCTGTCCTGATTGACGACGACATTGACGCGCTGTCCCGCCGCCTCGCACATCTCGACGATGGCCTTCTTCAAATCGGCGATGTCGCCCTTCTTGCGCACGCTCCAGCCGCTGAGGTCGATCGACAGCAAGTTGCTCTTGGCGTCGTAGCTGGCGCGCTCCTTGAGCTTCAGGTTCATGAGATCCGACAGCAGATCCATCGG
>DATLJG010000296.1:0-2552 GCA_035538995.1 Hyphomicrobium sp.
TTTCAAGTCGGTGGCGTTCTGAAGACGGTCAGGCTGCCGAGCGTCCTGTCAGTCAACGCAGCCGAGAGCTACGGCGCTGCCGCGCGGCTTGGCCTCGGTATCATTCAGGTGCCGCGCTGGGGCGTCGAGGATGCGTTTGCCAACGGAAGTCTCGTGCCGCTGCTCGAAGACACGCCGCCGCTGCCGACGCCGGTCTCGCTTCTCTACCCGAAAAGCCGCCAACTGACGCCGCGCGTTCGGGTGTTCATCGACTGGGTGGTGAAGGAGTTCAAGTCGATGACGCCCTGAAGCGTGAACCGGCGAATATGCCTGGTTGGTGACCTAAATCACAGACTTGAATCTGCTCGCCGTCTAAGAACGCCAAACGAATTTCAACGAACCACTAGAGGCTCGGATGGCAAAATACGTTCTTTTCTCGGCATTCTCGATGCTCCTTCTTCTGTGCGGCGCGACGCGAACGCTAGCGCAGGACATGACGGGCCTCGATACGACGTCCGATGCGTTTACCAAAGCCGAGATGACCCGCTCCGATATCGAAACCGCGATTTCCAAATTGCCCCCCGGCGGGATGCTCGATCTCAGCGGCAAAAGTTTAAACGGGCTCGATCTGTCGGGGCTCGATCTGCGCCACGTCAAACTCCAATCGGCTCGGATCAATAACGCCAATCTCCGTGGTGCGAATCTCGAAGGCGTCGTTCTCGATCAAGCCTGGGCATTGAAATCGGATTTCGGTGGCGCCAATCTCAAGAACGCCAGTCTGTTCTCCAGCCAATTCGGCGGGTCGAATTTCGATAAAGCGAATTTTTCCCATGCTCATGTCGCGGCAGATTTCACATCCGCGAGTATCAAGAACGCAAACTTTGACGCCGCCGATCTCTCCGCCGATGAGAAAAATCAGTCCATGGGTTTGATGCGCGGCGCGTTTAAGAGCGCCAAGCTCGACGGTTCCTCTTTCAAAGGCGCCAATCTCGCGCGAGTCATGATGGAATTTGCATCGTTGCGAAATACCGACCTTACGAACGCCAATCTGCGAGGCGGGGAATTTGCAGCCGCCGATTTTACGGGCGCCAATGTCGCCGGAGCGAATTTCAAAGGAGCTGATCTCAATGCAGCGCGAATGGGGAAACTAAAAAACCTCAGCGCCGCTCTAAATTTCGACGCGGCGAAGAATAGGGACAAGGCCTATTTGAATTGATGCGGCTCAGTGAGCTTGCCTGGACGCAAGGGCCGCCCGGTCAAGGATTTCGATCTGGCCACGGTTGCTCTTGATCCATCCCTTGCGCTCCCAGTCCGAGACATGGCGGCTAACGATTTCGCGAACGCTACCGATGTCCGATGCCAGCTGCTGATGTGTCTTCGCGACGATCTGCGCATTCGTCGCATCCGTCAGCAAGCGGCGCGCCAGCCGCTGTTCGGTCGTCGCAAATGCGATGGTGTCGATCAGAGAGAACATCGTTCCGAGAAGCCGCGTGTAATCGCCGATGACGTAGTCGCGAAATGCCGGGATCTCGGCCATGAATTTATGAAAGTTTTTCTTGGGGATGGCGGCCAGCATCGTCTGCTTTTCAGCGACGCTTTCGACGGGAAAGGTGCCGTTTGACAAGAGACATTGCGTCGTCAGCAAGCACGTGCCGCCGCCCTCGACCTTGTAGACGAGCATCTCGCGCCCGGAGTCACTTGCCTTGAAAACGCGCGTACGCCCATCCACGCACATAAGGTAGTTGGGACATTCCCAACCCTGCTGATAGGCGACTTGCCCAGATTCGAGGACCGGAAACTGGACGACCTGCTCGAACAGCGCCCAATCGCTCGCGGACAGCTTTTGGAGAAAGGGAAACCGGTCTAGCCAAAGTTCGACATTTTGCGTCTTTGACATGCTCAAGTACGCCCGGCCCTCGCACAGCCCCTGTCGAACCCACGGCGCACTGCAAACAGTCGGTTCACTGATTGCAGCGGCCGGCAGCCATGGTCAGTTATCGAGGAAGCTCCGGAGCTTTCGCGAGCGGCTCGGGTGCTTCAGCTTGCGCAGCGCCTTGGCTTCGATCTGGCGGATACGTTCGCGCGTCACCGAAAACTGCTGGCCGACTTCTTCCAGCGTGTGGTCGGTGTTCATGCCGATGCCGAAGCGCATGCGCAGCACGCGCTCTTCGCGCGGCGTCAGCGACGCGAGTACGCGGGTTGTCGTGTCGCGCAGGTTCGATTGAATCGCGGCTTCGATAGGAAGCACGGCGTTGCGGTCTTCGATGAAGTCGCCGAGATGCGAATCTTCCTCGTCGCCGATCGGCGTTTCGAGCGAGATCGGCTCCTTGGCAATCTTCAGAACCTTGCGCACCTTTTCGAGCGGCATCGCCAGCTTTTCGGCCAACTCTTCCGGCGTCGGCTCGCGGCCGATCTCGTGCAGCATCTGGCGTGATGTGCGGACGATCTTGTTGATCGTCTCGATCATGTGCACCGGAATACGGATTGTGCGCGCCTGGTCGGCGATCGAGCGCGTGATCGCCTGCCGGATCCACCATGTCGCGTAAGTGGAGAACTTATACCCACGGCGGTAT
>DATLJG010000297.1:0-14179 GCA_035538995.1 Hyphomicrobium sp.
ACCTGGGCATCGAGATCCCACAAGTCCTGCGCGTCGATCTGATCCTGCAGCGCCGTCATCTCGTCCGCCGTCTCGTCGGAATAATTGGCGGCGATTTCGTTGTAGCGATCCAGAATGGCCTTCTTTTCCGCCACGCCCTCCATGGCGTTGCCGAGCACATCCTTGTCTGGATTGAGTTCCGGCTCCTGCGGCAGATAACCGACCTTGATGCCATCGGCCGCCCAGGCTTCACCGATAAAGTCATCGATCCTGCCCGCCATGATCTTGAGCAGCGTAGATTTGCCGGCGCCGTTGAGGCCGACCACGCCGATCTTGGCGCCCGGCAGGAACGACAGCGAAATGTCCTTCAGCACCTGCTTGCCTCCAGGATACGTCTTGGAGAGCTTGTGCATGTGGTAGACGTACTGATGTGCGGCCATTGCGCGGCGCCTCTATGAGTAAGGTTTAGGGATTGACGCGCGTTCTAGCCGATCGCCGCGCTCTGCTCAAATAGAACATCGGCCCGGCGATTCAACCTGCTGGTGACGCCGCATGTCTGGACAGCTCATCAACCGTGGAACGATTTCGATGTCCGAACAATCCAACGAAAACGGTAAGCCGCACAAACCCCGCATTGTCTGCGCGCTGAGCAAGACCGAATTGCCACGCAACGCCGTCGTTAACCTGGCGACCGTGATGCCGTCGCTGGTGGCGCGCATTCGTCGCGATCACCCCGATCTGGCCGACGAGGCGTATATCGCCCGCAGCGAACTCGATCGCTATCGGGGACTCTACGTGGCTGAGCTGCTGCGCGACGAATCCGGCGACCTGAGCCAAATCGAAACGCAGGTGGCGCGCAGCATGGCGACGCACGAAACGTTGGCCGAGAACATCGAAGACGAGCTCGGAGCCAAGCGGACGCTCGGCGAAAGGCTTTCCGATGCCCTTGCCGATTTCGGCGGCAGCTGGAGCTTTCTGATCGTGTTCGCGGCGTTCATCAGCGGCTGGATGCTGCTCAACGCCTATCAGCATCAGGTCGCCTTCGATCCCTACCCCTACATCCTCCTCAATCTGATCCTGTCGACGATCGCCGCAGTTCAGGCTCCCATCATCATGATGAGCCAGAAGCGCCAGGAGACAAAGGATCGGCTGCGCTCGCTCAATGATTACCGCGTCAATCTCAAGGCCGAACTCGAGATCCGTCATTTGCACGAAAAGATCGATCACCTCATCAACAAGCAGTGGCAGCGTCTTGCCGAGATACAGGAGCTACAGTTTGAAAAGTTGATGGAGAAGCGAAAGTAGCGCCGCCAGCAGGCTGCATCAGCGCGACGCCTGCGCCATCAGCCCCGGGAGCAAATTGGCACGTCGCTGCCAGCGCCGCGCAATTTCAGCCGCGATGACGTCAGCGGAATGGAGCGGCTCGTAGCTCCACATCTCGATCGGCGCTCCGGGCGGTGGCAGCTGCCGCGTCACACCTTGGCTGGCAAGCGCCGCGTGGAAGCGATCGAACTTGGCGCTGCCGCCGGAGGGCGTGAAGACGTAGATCGGCCGGCCGGTCGCCGCCGCTTCGCACGTCATGCTGACGCTGTCTGCGGTGATCATGAACACGTCCGCGTGCGCCAGAAACTCCGGATATGGGTTCGATCCGCTTCCGTCCCAGAAGTACGCCTTGGCGTCACCGACCGCGTCCTTGATGCGGGCAACGAGGCGATCCGGCGTTCTGCGCGACGCCGTGATCATCAAACTGAATCCTTGGTTCGCGATAGCTCCCAGCGCATCGGCAAGTCGGGCTTCGTCGGCGTCGTCGTAGCGGTAATCGCCGTTCGGACCGCCGATGAGACACGCGACACGCGGCGTCGGCAGTGCCGCGATGGCGGACGGCATTTGCGCGCGAAGCGTCGCTAGCCGTTGCGGCGAATATCGGTGCGGAGCCGTTAGGGTCGACAGGACGTTCGGTCCACGGCGGCGATCGTGCTCCGGCACCCAGATCAAATCGGCGCTGTTCGTGCCGGTTCGCGGGTCCATCAGGATCACTGTGTAAGTCGCGACGCCCGCCTGGCGCCGCAGAGCCCGCAGATAAGGAATGGTCGTGCGCCCGGTGGCGAAGGCCAGCGCCGGCCAGGGCGGTCCGAATGCTGATCCGGCGCGGCCGAAGCCTTCGCTCGGTGCAACCGGTCCCCAGGGCGCCATCAATTTGAAAATACCGGCGGGCTGCACACGCTTGATTTCGGCCGCCACGCCCAAGGCTTCGACGACGCCCAGGCACTGAGCCTCGTGACCGGCTTTGCCGTCGGAAAAGATCCAGGCTGTCTGGCCGGCGAGGGGTTTCAAAGAGGACGGCGAAGCAGTCATACGGCGATGTTGTGGTCGCTCAGGCGCGAAGAGTCGAGGTCCTCGCGACGATTGAACAGAGAAATAAAAGAAATGCCATGCTGGCGACTAGCTTTCCTGATATTACGCATCGGACTCGTGCCTCGGATCGCCTATGCCCATTGAACTCGACGCCATCGACTGGCGAATCCTCAGAGAACTTCAAGCTGACGGACGGATCACGAACATTGCGCTGGCGAACCGCATCGGCCTTTCCGCGCCGCCCTGCCTGCGCCGTGTCCGCACTCTCGAAGAAGCCGGACTCATTTCCGGTTATACGGCGCTGATCGACGAGGCGGCTCTCGGTTACGCCTTGACGGCCTTCGCTATGGTTCGCCTTCACAACCAGGCGGAATCGGATCTTCGCGCCTTTGAAAATCTCGTGCTCTCGTGGCCACTGGTCCGCGAAGCCCACATGCTTTCCGGCGAGAGCGATTTCATGCTGAAGTGCATTGCCCGCGATTTGACGGGTTTCCAGGATTTCGTGCTCGATGAATTGACGTCGGCGCCGAACGTCGCGAGCGTGAAAACGTTTCTGACGATCCGGCGCACCAAACGAGAACCCGGCGTTCCGATCGGTTCGGACGGAACTTGAGGCGCGGCTTAGGATTGAGGTAAGCGATGAAGATCCATCCTCTCTGCGCCGCTGTCATCATCCAGATACTCGCCTTGAGCACGGCGCCACTCGACGTAATGCCGGCGTCGGCGGCACCGCTTTCCGATCTTTACGACCGCTACTTCTCCAATGTGCTCGATGGGCGTCCCTGCTTCGCGCGAACCTATGACGATACCCATTTCAAAAAGCATCCTCGGCAGCGTGTCCAAAGCATCGCGATCGAACTGGCCAAGGCCAATACCGATGGCACGCCGAATTCCGCCGATCGCTTCGAACTCAAATTTTCCCTGCTGCCGTTGACCAGTCCCGAATGGTATGGGCAGACGGCGAGTTGCAAAGCCGACGACACCGCCTTCGAATGCTATCTGGAAGCCGACGGCGGTCTTTTCCGGCTGACGCCGACGGCAGCGAACGGCCTTCGTCTGGAAACGGGCGAGACGGGCCTGGCGCTCGAAGGCACGGCCGATACCATCGAGCTTTCCGGCAAGACGGGCGACGATCGAGTGTTCGACCTCATACCGTCCAAGGACGAATGCGAGGCCGCACGGAATTTCTTTGAAGGCGGCGCCGAATAGGCGCTCGCGCGCGCAACCGGTTACTTCCAGGCGACGTGCAGCACTTCCAGCGTGCGCGTGCCTTTCGGCGTCGTCACATCGACGCTCTCGCCCTTCGACTTTCCGATCAATGCGCGCGCAATCGGCGACGAAATCGAGATTTTCCCGTTGCGCAGATTGGCCTCGGTATCGCCAACGATGGTGTAGGTCACCTTATCTTCGGAATCGTCGTCCTGCAGCGTCACGGTGGCGCCGAACTTGATCGTATCGCCTGACAGCTTCGACGTATCGATGACCTCGGCGCGGTTGAGCTTGTCCTCAAGCTCGGCGACGCGGGCTTCGTTCAGGCCCTGCTGTTCCTTCGCGGCGTGATACTCGGCGTTCTCCGAAAGGTCGCCGTGGGCGCGCGCTTCGGAGATCGCCGCGATGATGCGCGGACGCTCGACGGCCTTCAGTCGTTGCAACTCTTGTTCGAGGTTCTTGTGGCCCTCGAGAGTCATCGGCACCCGTTCCATCATCATCTCCACGTCTTCGAACGGTCTGTCTTCGCGGAGCGCTCGGCTCCGTCCAGATTAACTCTTGGATTGGTGAGCAGGAAGTATTTAGCTGCGCTGGCCGCGCCATACGAAAGTGATCGATCACCCGCGTCGCGGTGGGCTCAACGATGCGCGAAAGCCTGTAGCGGCGCCACCTGAAGCGTATCGGAATGCAACGCCCTTATGGCCCGTGTCACCGCTACCGCCCCCGCCAATGTTGTATAATACGGAATGTGGTGAAGCAAGGCTGTGCGCCGGATGTCCTTACTGTCGCTAAGGGCTTTCGAACCTTCGGTTGTATTAAAAACAAGCTGAATGTCGCCGTTTTTGATGGCGTCGACGATGTGGGGACGGCCTTCCAGCACCTTGTTGATGCCGTCGCACTGAATGCCGTTGGCTTCCAGGAACCGCTTCGTGCCGCGCGTGGCGACGACCTTGAAGCCCATCGCCGCCAACTCCTTCACGGGAGCAACGATGCGCGCCTTGTCGCTTTCCTTGACGGAGACGAAGACCGTTCCATCCGGCGGCAGTTTCTGCCCGGCACCGAGCTGGCTCTTTCCGAAGGCCATCGCGAAATCGCGGTCGATGCCCATGACCTCACCGGTCGAGCGCATCTCCGGCCCGAGGATCGGATCGACACCGAGAAAGCGTGCGAACGGAAACACCGCTTCCTTGACCGCGATGTGATCGTAAACCGGCTTCTGCAGTTTGAAGTCCACGAGCGGTTTCCCGGCCATGATCTCCGAGGCGATGGACGCGATCGGCAAGCCGATGACCTTGGCGACGAACGGCACGGTCCGCGAGGCGCGCGGGTTCACTTCGAGAATGAAGACCTCGCCGTCCTTGATCGCGAACTGAACGTTCATCAAGCCGACGACGCCCAACGCCAGGGCGAGCTCGCGCGCTTGACGCTCGAGCTCGGCGATGATCTCAGGCGAGAGCGAGTGCGGGGGCAACGAGCACGCGCTGTCGCCGGAGTGAATACCGGCTTCCTCGATGTGTTCCATGATGCCAGCGACAAAGGTGTCCTTGCCGTCGGACAGGCAATCGACGTCCACTTCCACGGCGTCCGTCAAATAGCTGTCGATCAGCAGCGGACGCTTGTCGGAGACGATGAGTTCGGACGGGCGGTCAAGCGTCGCCGAAAGGCGCGCGACGTAACGATCGACTTCAGCGCCATCGTGCACGATCTCCATCGCGCGGCCGCCGAGCACGTAGGACGGACGGATGACGACGGGATAGCCGATGGTTTCAGCGACGGCGCGGGCTGCGCCGGGCGATTTGGCAATGCCGCTCTTCGGCTGCTTCAACTTCAGCTTGTCGATCAGCGCTTTGAAGCGATCGCGATCTTCCGCGAGATCGATGGCGTCGGGAGAAGTGCCGAGAATGGGCACACCGGCTTCCTCAAGAGCGCTCGCGAGCTTCAGCGGCGTCTGTCCGCCGAACTGCACGATGACGCCCTTGAGCTTGCCGTTTGTGCTTTCGACGCGGATAATTTCGAGCACGTCCTCGGCCGTCAGCGGTTCGAAGAACAGGCGGTCGGAGGTATCGTAGTCGGTCGAGACGGTCTCCGGGTTGCAGTTGACCATGATCGTCTCATAGCCCGCCGCCGTCAGCGCGAAGCAGGCATGGCAGCAGCAATAATCGAACTCGATGCCTTGACCGATGCGGTTCGGACCGCCACCGAGAATGATGATCTTTTCTTTCGACGTCGGATCAGCCTCGCAGACGGGATCGCCGCTGAGACCTGTCTCATAAGTCGAATACATGTAGGCCGTGGGTGAAGCAAATTCCGCCGCACACGTATCAATGCGCTTGAAGACCGGAGCAACATCGAGCTGCCGCCGCGTCTGACGTATCTCGGCTTCGCTCGTCTTGGTGAGATGCGCGAGGCGAGCATCCGAGAAGCCCTGCGCCTTGAGGGCGCGAAACTGCGCCGCCGACTTCGGCAAGCCATGTGCGATCACACGCGCTTCGGTATCGACGATGCCCTTGATCTCAGCCAGGAACCAAGGATCGATCTTGCAGTACTGGTGAATTTCCTCAAGCGAGAAGCCGACGCGGAACGCCTGCGCGACTTTCAAGATGCGATCGAACGTCGGCCGCGAGACGGCAGCGCGCACGACGTTCTTGTCGTCGCCTTGTCCGAGGCCTTCGAGCTGAATGTCGTCGAAGCCCGTCAGGCCCGTTTCCATCGAGCGCAGCGCTTTTTGGATGCTCTCGCGGAACGTCCGGCCGATCGCCATCGCCTCACCGACCGACTTCATTGATGTCGTCAAGGAGGTATCAGCGCCGGGAAATTTCTCGAACGCGAAGCGCGGGATCTTCGTCACGACGTAATCGATCGTCGGCTCGAACGAGGCCGGAGTTGCGCCGCCCGTAATGTCATTCTGGATTTCGTCGAGCGTGTAGCCCACGGCGAGTTTGGCGGCGACTTTGGCGATCGGGAATCCGGTCGCTTTCGAGGCGAGTGCGGACGACCGCGACACGCGCGGATTCATTTCGATGACGATAAGCCGCCCGTCCGCCGGATTGACGGCGAACTGCACGTTCGAGCCGCCGGTCTCGACGCCGATCTCGCGCAGCACCGCGATCGAAGCGTCGCGCATCATCTGGTACTCTTTGTCGGTCAGCGTCAGCGCCGGCGCGACCGTGATCGAGTCGCCGGTATGCACGCCCATCGGATCGATGTTCTCGATCGAGCAGATGATGATGCAGTTGTCCGCCTTATCGCGGACGACTTCCATCTCGTACTCTTTCCAGCCGAGGACGCTCTCCTCGACGAGAATCTGGTTCGTCGGCGACGCATCGAGGCCGCGCTCCGCGATCTCGAAGAATTCCTCCCGATTGTAGGCGATGCCGCCACCCGTCCCGCCGAGCGTAAACGACGGCCGGATGATCGCCGGCAAACCGACATGCTCAAGCGCTTCGGCGGCTTGTTCACGGGTGTTCGCGAGACTCGAGCGCGGCGTTTCGAGGCCGATGGTCTTCATGGCCTCGCGAAACAGCTGCCGGTCTTCGGCCTTGTCGATGGCTTCGGCATTGGCGCCGATCAGTTCGACGCCATATCGCTGCAGGACGCCCTGCTGATGAAGCGCGAGCGCGGTGTTGAGCGCCGTCTGCCCGCCCATCGTCGGCAGAATGGCATCGGGACGTTCCTTGGCGATGATCTTCGCCACGACCTCCGGAGTGATCGGTTCGATGTACGTCGCATCCGCCAGATCCGGATCGGTCATGATCGTCGCCGGATTGGAATTCACGAGAATGATGCGATAGCCCTCCTCGCGCAGCGCCTTGCACGCTTGCGTTCCGGAGTAATCGAACTCGCACGCCTGGCCGATGACGATCGGGCCGGCGCCAATGATGAGGATGGATTTGATATCGGTACGTTTGGGCATGCCGCGCAAGGGTTTGGCCGAAGCGGAAGCGGTGGACGCGGCCGGCTCGGTGATGACGTTGATGATCTCAGGCTAAGCGGGGCTTATAGGCAAAGCCGGACGGAGGGGGAACCCTCAAAATACTGCGGCATAGGGTTTCCCAAGTGTGACGCGACGTTACGCCTGCTGCACATCGCCATACCGGGCGCGCTCCACCGACGGCAAAAACACGGTGAGCAGGCCGAGTAACGGCAAATACGAGCAAACGTCATAAACGAAGTCTATGCCCTTGGCGTCCGCCACGACGCCGAGCACCGCCGCGGCGATTCCGGCCATTCCGAAGGCGAAGCCGAAGAATATCCCCGCGATCATGCCGACTCGTCCCGGCACCAGTTCCTGCGCGAACACGATGATGGCCGGAAACGCCGACGACAGGATGAGGCCAATCACCACCGAAAGCGCGATCGTCCAGTGCAGGTTTGCATAGGGCAGCGCCATCGTGAACGGCAGGACACCGAGGATCGAGAACCAGATCACCGTCTTGGGGCCGAAGCGGTCGCCGATCGGGCCGCCAAGCACGGTTCCGGCCGCGACCGCGCCGAGGAAGACGAACAGCAACAACTGCGACTGCTGGACCGAAACCCCGAACTTATGGATCGTATAAAACGTGTAATAGCTCGTCAGGCTCGACATGTAGATGTACTTCGAGAAAACGAGCATCGCCAAGGTCGCGAGCGCAAGGGTCGTGCGGCGGCGCGACAGCGGCAACGCTGCAATTTCAGGACCATCTTTCGGCTG
Source organism: Hyphomicrobium sp. (assembly GCA_035538995.1). Classification (GTDB taxonomy): domain Bacteria; phylum Pseudomonadota; class Alphaproteobacteria; order Rhizobiales; family Hyphomicrobiaceae; genus Hyphomicrobium_B. The sequence continues at coordinate 8,234 of DATLJG010000297.1, forward strand.
TCGTCGCGCCTGATTTCCCCACTCGCTGACACGCCACAGAATGGCAATCCCGAGCAGCGCGACAAGAGCGAACCAGGCGATGCTTTTCTGGCCCTGCGGTAACACGATGAAAGCCGCCAGCAGCGGACCGAGCGCTGTGCCGAAATTGCCGCCGACCTGAAAAACGGACTGCGCCAGGCCATGCCGGCCGCCCGACGCCATGCGCGCAATGCGCGAGGATTCGGGATGAAAGACAGCCGATCCGACGCCGACGAGCATGGCTCCGACGAGCAGCGCCGCATAGCTGTGCGCGAATGCCAGCAGAATTAAGCCGACGAGCGTGGATGTCATCCCGGCGCTCGTCGAATGCACGACGGGACGCCGGTCCGTGTAGTGACCGATGACGGGTTGTAGCAGCGACGCCGTTCCCTGAAATGCCGTGGTCAGCAGACCGATTTGCCAGAACGACAAGCCGTAGTTGCGCTTCAGCATCGGATAGATTGCCGGAAGCAACGACTGCATGACGTCGTTGAGCAAATGGCAGAAGCTCACTGCCAGCAGAATTGAGAACGTCACCTTGGCTGCCGCCGGACGAGCGACGGCACCAGAATCAATAGCGGTCATGAAGGCTCTCTCCGGGCGCGCTTTTAGCGCCTCGGCGAACGGCGGTCACCATCCCCGGCGGCATGGCAGCCATCGAAAGCCTTGAGGGTTTCCCCGTCGCTCCCCTTCGCCGCTAGTTCTTCGGCGCAGGTGTCGCACCCTCGGCCGGTGCGGCCGGAGGTGTCGCCGCCGGAGGCGCCGTGGCCGGAGCGATGTCCGTCGGCGGCTCAATCTTCAGATCGAGCGGAAATGCGTACGTGGTTTTGAAGATCGGTCTTTCCTCATGCCCGGGAACCAGCAGTTCGGCACTCACGGGCAAACCGGTCATCGCATCGATGTAGAACATCCGATACGTCTGGTTCTTGAACTTGTCTTCTTTTCCAGGCTGGCTCTCGAGCTTGTAGGAGGCGACATCCCGCCCCTCGTGCTTCGTGCGTCCGTTGCACGTATATTCGCCGACGTCCTTTTGTTGATCGATAACAGACTCTTGCATCTGCGTCTGAAGCTGCCCGGCGATCTTAGCCTTCAGCGGCGTCCATTTTCCGTCGCCTTCGCGCGACCAGGCTTCCATACCGACGAGAATGATTTCCGACGTCTTCTTCGTGGCCACGTTGGTGATCTTCTGATGCATGCGATCGGGAAGGATATAGTCGACTTGCATCGTCGCCGGACCCTTCTCGGTGATCATATGGCTTGTCATCGTGAACCATGACGACTTGCGCAGCTTTCCTAGCGCCGCGGCGACATCATCTCTGCACGGATTAGGTGCCTTGGCCTCGGACCCTGCGTCCTTGGTGACGGGCTGCGATTGAGCCGCCGCTCCGAGCATGATGAGCGAAATTGCAACAATTGCGGTGCGGCGCATCTTTGAAAATCCTGAAAAGCCGGGAACGGGCGAAATCCTATTGGAGCTTTTGCACGGGGGCGTTCGCCGGTGCAATGATCTCAACGTCGGTAGGGTACGAATACTTGACCTTCAGTGCCGGGGGAGCGTCACCGGTCAGCGCGGCAATGACGTTGAACGCGGGCTTGCCGGTCGCTTCATCGACATAGATCGTACGCGCCATAATTTTCGATGTATCCGCACCCGGCGCAACTTTTTCGGCCGTCCGGAACGCAAGATAATCCCGGCCATCGACTTTGGCATGGCCCAGGCATTCAAAGGTTCCGAGATTCGCGGGCGCACCGACCGCGTTGTTGAATTCGCTTATGATCGATTGCGTGAATTGCGGCAGCAGCTCTTCGAATGCGCCGCCCGATCCCGCGAAAGCGCGATTGCCGACAAGCATGGTCTGCTGCTCACCGGGCATTGCGGGTGATTCAACCGTCTGCAGCATCTTGTCGGGCGGCATGTAGTCGATCTTCATATGCACTTCGCCCTCGGCGGTCGGCTGGCTGAACTCGACGCGGAACGCCTTCGAAGCGCGCTGCTTGCTGAATGCGGCGAGAACATCCTTGCTGCATTCGTCGGCAAGAGCCGGTCCAGTCATCGCGAGCATCAGTAGAGAGACGCAAAGGGCGCGCATTATTTCCTCCAGGCAATTTTTTCCCGGGTTATACCGGGATTTACCGGAAGCGCGATCTTAAAGTTCGGCAAGGTTTATTTGCCTGCAAACGAATGCACGCGGGCACGAACGTCCGAGACGGCATGATGCAGCGCCGGCGATCGGCGAGACTTTAGCGTTCGCGATGCGGAGGCTGGCCCTTCTGCTCACGCATCATATTGACGAAGCGCTTGAACAGATAGTGGCTGTCCTGCGGACCGGGCGACGCTTCCGGGTGATGCTGGACCGAAAACACCGGCTTGCCATCCAACGCAAGACCGCAGTTCGAACCATCGAACAACGAGACGTGCGTTTCGACGACGCCCTTCGGAAGGCTGTCGCGATCGACGGCGAAGCCGTGGTTCATCGAAACGATCTCGACCTTGTTGGTCGTGAAGTCCTTCACCGGATGATTGGCGCCGTGATGGCCCTGATGCATTTTCTTGGTCGTGCCGCCGAGCGCCAAGCCGAGCATCTGATGCCCGAGGCAAATGCCGAACAGCGGCTTGCCGCTCTCGACCAGCTTCTTGATTTCAGGAACCGCGTACTTGCCGGTCGCCGCCGGATCACCGGGTCCGTTCGACAGGAAGACGCCATCGGGATTGCGCGCCAGTACGTCTTCGGCTTTCTCGGTCGCCGGAACGACGGTGACCTTGCAGCCCGCCGACGCCAAGCAGCGAAGAATGTTGCGCTTCAGGCCATAGTCGATGGCGACGACATGGAACTCGGGATTTTCGTTGCGCGTGTAGCCCTTGTTCCAGACCCAGCGCTGCTCGTCCCAGGAATAGCTCTGGCCGCTCGTCACGTCGGGCACGAGATCGAGGCCAAGCAGACCCGGCCATGCCTTGGACTCGGCTTTCAGCTTGTCGATGTCGAATTGACCCGAGGGCTCATGCGCGATCACGGCATTCGGCATGCCCTTCTCACGGATGCGCGCCGTCAGCGCCCGCGTGTCGATACCGGTGATCGCGATGATGCCGCGCGCCTTCAGCCAGGTGTCGAGATGCTCGGCGGCGCGATAGTTCGAAGGCTCGGTGATGTCGGCGCGCAGCACGCAGCCGCGGACGCCGGAACGTGACGCCAGATTGGATGTCTCGGTGTCTTCGTTATTGGCACCGACGTTGCCGATATGCGGGAACGTGAAGGTGATGATCTGGCCCGCATAGCTCGGGTCGGTCAGGATTTCCTGATAGCCGGTGATGGCCGTATTGAAGCAGACTTCGCCGGCGGTGCTACCGATGGCGCCAAGTCCCCTGCCCGCGATCACCGTGCCGTCATCGAGCACAAGGCGCGCGGTCAGTGGCACGTCAGTCCAGGGTTCTGGTGCGGTCATCGAAAATCCGGGTGTTGGGGCGCCAAGCCGCTCGGCTTAAATCGCGCCGGAACCTATGGGAATGGCATGGGTCCGTCAATTGCGGCCCACGGTCCGCACGGGATGGCTAACGCTTGCTCCGGCCGCCATGCCCACCTAAACCACGAGGCTCGAACTTCAAGGAGAGCACGCATGCGGGCGAAAATCAGCGACGATCTCAAAATGGCGATGAAAGCCGGCGAAAAACAGCGCGTCGCGACGCTGCGTCTCATCAATGCGGCGATCCAATCGGCGGAAATCGAAGCCAAGAAGCCGCTGGACGACGCCGGAATCCTTGCCGTGATGACCAAGATGGTCAAGCAGCGGCGCGATTCCATCGAGCAATACACAACCGGCGGGCGGCCCGACCTTGCCGAAGTGGAGCAAGCCGAAATCGCCATTATCGAAGCCTATCTGCCGAAGCAGATGGATGACGGCGAGGTTCAGGCCGCCGTTACCGCAGCCATTCAGGAAAGCGGCGCGGCGTCGGCCAAGGACATGGGCAAGGTCATGGGCGTGCTGAAGGCGAAGTACGCCGGGAAAATGGACTTCCAGAAAGCCAGCGCCGCGGTCAAAGCCGCGCTTGGCTGATCGGCGGAAGCGGGCTTCTCACGCGAGCATCCTGTGGAAAGCGGGCATGCCTTCTGACAACACGGCGTGAGCGTACAATGTGCTCGGACGAATCACTTAATTGAGTCGGGGTCGATGATCCCGATTCCAATTCATTGAGGCTGACCGAGGCGATGCGTTTCAATCCGAATTTTCTGGATGAGATCCGCGCCCGGATTCCCGTCAGCCAAGTCGTTGGCCGCAGGGTCGCACTGAAAAAGGCCGGGCGCGAGTACAAGGGACTGTCGCCCTTCAAGACCGAGAAAACCCCCTCGTTCACGGTCAACGACCAGAAGGGCTTCTATCATTGCTTCGCCACCGGCGAGCACGGCGACATCTTTACCTTCGTGATGAAAACCGAGGGGCTTGAGTTCCCTGAAGCCGTCGAACGATTGGCGGCGGAAGCCGGCGTGCCGATGCCCAAGCAGCCCGAGCGCAACGCCGCCGAGGACGATCAACGCGACCGGCTCTATCGCCTGCTCGAAGCCTCAGCCTCCTTTTTCGAGGAGAGCTTGCGCGCCGCCATCGGCGCCGAGGCGCGGCGTTACCTCGACAAGCGCGGGCTTGCACGGGCGACGATCCAATCGTTTCGCCTCGGCTTTGCGCCGAACTCCCGGACGGCGCTCACGGCATTTCTTAAGGGCAAAGGCTTTTCGCTCAGCGATATGGCGGCAGCCGGGATGCTGATCGCGGGCGAGGATATTCCCGAGCCGTACGACCGGTTTCGCAACCGCGTCATGTTTCCGATCCTCGATCTCAAAGGCCGCGTCATCGCGTTCGGAGGACGGGCGCTCGAAAAGGACGTCCCCGCCAAATATCTCAACTCACCCGAAACGCCTCTCTTCCATAAGGGCCACACGCTCTTCAACGCCGCCCGCGCCCGCACCACGGCGCACGACAGGGATCGAGTCATCGCCGTCGAAGGCTACATGGACGTCGTGGCGCTTGCCGAAGCAGGCTTCAGCGAAACGGTGGCCCCCCTCGGTACGGCCTTGACCGAAGATCAACTGAAGCTCCTTTGGCGCTTTGCCAAGGAACCGATCCTTTGTTTCGACGGCGACGGCGCCGGACGCAAGGCGGCGGACCGCGCTGTCGAGGTTGCCCTGCCCTGGCTGAAGCCGGGCGTCAGCGTCGCCTTTGCATTTCTGCCGGAGGGCATCGACCCGGATGATCTGATCCGGCAGCAGGGGCCTGCCGCGATGAACGAAGTCCTCGACCGGACGCGGCCGCTGGTGGACGTGCTCTGGGAGCGGGAACTTCGCGTTGCGCCAACGGTCACCCCAGAACAACGCGCCGCGCTCGAAGCACGGCTTTTCGCACTCTCGGGCAGCATTCAGGATGCAACCGTTCGTAGTCACTATCAGCGCGAGCTCCGCGACAGGTTGTATCGGCTCGGGCGCGAGCGCAACCAGCGGCGCGGACCCGGCGCCAGCGGTGCGTCATTGGGGCGGAGCGGTTTTCAGGCGTCCTATGCCAGTCCCAGGATGGGATCGGACTGGAAGGCGCGGGAGCGCGCGCGCCTCACCGGCCCCGAACGTCGCGGCTCGTGGAAAAGCCCGCTGCCGGAACTGGTTAATGCCAGCCCTGAACTCTCGGGCCACCTGCGGAGTATACCGCCCCGAGAGGCGCTCATCTTGAAGACGTTGATGAACCACCCTTGGCTGATCGACGAGCATTCCGAGGCCATCGCTGCGATTGACTTCGCATCCCAGCCCCTGGCGGCCCTTCGGGACGAAATTTTAGCGGTGCACGCAAGGCAGAATTCCCTTGACAGGGCAACTCTACGCACCCAATTGAGCAAATCGGGGGTTGCAAAGGTGGTGGACCTCGTCGCGCGAACGATTACGCACATCAGCGACC
>DATLJG010000298.1:0-2543 GCA_035538995.1 Hyphomicrobium sp.
GGCTGAAGCGCTGAAAGCCGAAGGCGCCAACGTCGTCCGCATCATCACCGTCGTCGATCGCCTCGACGGCGCGATGGAAACCTTCTCCAACGCCGGCTTCGGCTTCACGCCCCTGCTGACGCTGGAAGATTTTCGAAGCTAACTCTTCCTGACGTCATGGCCGGGCTTGACCCGGCCATCCAGAGTCGTGCGCAACGCTCTTCGAATGCCCTGGTCGGCCGCCTCGCCTGCACGATGACCGCGCTTGTCGGCAATAATCCCTTTTCCTCCCGTCATGGCCGCGAAGGCGGCCATCCACGGCATGCGGCCAAGAGTTCGCATTTGAGGCTTGGCTAGATCCCGGCCTTCGCCGGGATGACGAAGTTGGAGGCATTACCCCAAATGCTTCGTCAAAAACGCGCGCACGCGGCCCCACGCCTCTTCGGCGCAATGACGATCGTGCACCGTGCGCTGCTCGTTCATGAAGGCATGGCCCGCGTCGTAGCGATAGGCTTCAAACGGCTTGCCGGCCGCCTTCATCGCCGCTTCGAAAGCAGCGACCTTCTCCGGTGTTACGAAATCGTCGTCGTTCGCGAAGTGTCCCTGCATCGGAACCTTCACGTCCGCCGGTTTCGCCACGTCCTCTGGGGCCAAGCCATAGAATGAAATCGCTGCGGAAAGTTCGGGAACGCGGACGGCGGCAAGCGCGGCAACCGCGCCCCCCATGCAGAAACCACAAATGGAGACCTTGGGACTCGCTTTCAGCAGAAACTGCGCGGCGCCACGCACCGACTGATCCGTCGCATCCAAGAAATTGAGCGAGTTCATTTCAGCGAAGGCCGCATCGATGTCGTGATACGGAATGACCGTTCCCGCATAGAGATCCGGCGCCAGGGCGTCGTAACCGGCAAGCGCGAAACGATCGCAGATGCCCTTGATCTGGTCCTGCAGACCCCACCATTCCTGAATAACGACGACGCCGGGCGCGTTCGCCTTCGCGGCACTCGCGAGATACCCTTCGGCCGGTTGACCATCGGGGCGCGTGAATGAAATTCGGGTACCCATTTGCCGCCGTCTCCATCGTTCTGTGTCAGTTCGGCGGCATGTTTATGCGCCGCCACCGGGATGATCAACGCTTTGCGGCACGAAAGGTTTTCCGGTTCAACTGCTCTAGACGCCTCCTTCACGTCATGGCCGCCCTCCGAGGCGGCCATCCAGGGTAGCGTGTTCGATAGTTGCGATCTTGACTCTGGATGGCCGGGTCAAGTCCGGCCATGGAGTGGGAAAGTAGACCGCGCGCGTTAAAACCTACTCCGCCGCCACGGAACGGCCGCTCGAGGGGCCCGCCTCGACAACATCGGCATCGACGTAGCGCACGAACTTCGCGAAGTTGTTGTGGAACATGCCTGCGAGCTTAGCCGCCGCTTCGTCATAGGCCGCCGGATTGCGCCATGTGTCTCGCGGCGTCATGACCTTGCTGTCGACACCGGGCAATGCCAGCGGAACCTCAAATCCAAAGACCGGATCGACGCGCGTCGGCTGCCGTTTCAGGTCGCCTGACAGCGCCGCGTCCAGCAGCGCCCGCGTCACCTTGATCGGCATGCGCGTACCTTCCCCGTACTTGCCGCCGGTCCAGCCCGTGTTGACGAGCCAGCAATCGACATCGTGCTCGGCAATCAGCTGACGCAGCAGGTTTCCGTAAACGCTCGGATGTCGCGGCATGAACGGCGCGCCGAAACACGTCGAAAATGTCGGCTGCGGCTCCGAACCCATGCCCTTCTCCGTGCCCGCAACTTTCGCCGTGAACCCCGACAGGAAATGATACATGGCCTGGCTCGGCGTCAGCTTCGCGATCGGCGGCAAAACGCCGAACGCATCCGCCGTCAGCATGACGACGTTTTTCGGATGGCCCGCCGTGCCAGTCGGGCTTGCGTTGGCGATGGCATCGAGCGGATAGGCTGAGCGCGCATTCTCTGCGAGGCGATTATCGTCGAAATCCGGAATGCGCGTCGCCGGATCGATGACGACATTTTCGAGCACCGTCGCGAAACGGTTGGACGCCTGCCAGATCTCGGGCTCCGCCGTCTTCGACAGGCGGATCGTCTTGGCGTAGCAGCCGCCCTCGAAATTGAAGATGCCCTTTTCCGACCAGCCGTGCTCGTCGTCTCCCAGAAGCTCGCGTCTCGGATCGGCGGAAAGCGTTGTCTTGCCGGTCCCCGAAAGCCCGAAGAACACGGCAGAATTTCCATCCTTTCCGACATTCGCCGAGCAGTGCATCGGCATGACGCCCTTCGCCGGCAAAATGTAATTGAGAAATGAGAAAACGCTTTTCTTGATTTCGCCCGCATAACTCGTGCCGCCGATCAGCACAAGGCGCTTCGTGAAATTGCAGGCGACGACCGTTTCCGTTCGCGTGCCGTGGTAGTGCGGCGCGGCGCGAAAGCTCGGCAGATCGACGACGGTGAATGCCGGTACGAAGCTCTCGAGTTCGGCAGCTTCAGGCCGTCGCAGAAGATGGCGAATGAAAAGCGAGTGCCACGCATACTCGGTCACGATGCGCGTGT
>DATLJG010000299.1:0-6261 GCA_035538995.1 Hyphomicrobium sp.
CTTCGACGAACTGGAATCCCGCTGTCGTCGTATCGAAGTTCCACCAGATCAGCAGCGATACGAAGAACGTGACCAGCGTCGTCCAAAGGGCGATCCAGCGCGCATTCTGTTTCGCCTCAGCATTCTGCGCGGCGATCAGCAACGCCCCGACGAGAGGCAGGAAGATGATGACGGAAAGGATATTGTTCATTTCGACACCCCGACGAAAAGCCCGTTGTAGGTGAGCCAAGTCAGGAGCGCCGCAACGCCGATCAGCATCGCGAACGCATAATGATAGAGATAGCCAGTCTGCAGCTTCACGACGCGCTCCGTCACGCGGCCGACGCCCGCCGCCGTCCCATCGATAGCGCCGTCGATCACCGCGCCGTCACCGCCCTTCCACAGGAAGCGGCCGATCGCGAAAGCCGGACGCACGAATATCGCGTTGTAGAGCTCGTCGAAGTACCACTTGTTGAGCAGGAAGAGATAAAGCGGCTTGAAGGCCCGCGCTGTCGCGGCCGGCAGCCACGGCGCCCGAATGTAATAGAGCCAGGCGATCCCGAAGCCGATCAGCATCGCGATGAATGACGAATAGCCGACCCACTCCGGAACCTCGTGCATCTCATGCAGGATATGATTGGTGTCGGACCGGAACAGCGCCGCGCCCCAGAATGCCTTTTCGCCGTGACCGATGAAGTAGCTCACGAATGCAACGCCCGCCACAACGGCGCCAAGCGACAGGACGGCAAGCGGCACCATCATGGTCGCGGGGCTCTCGTGCGCATGATCGTAGGTGTGATGATCGGCGCGCGTGTCGCCGTAAAACGTCATGAAGATCAGGCGCCAGGAATAAAATGCCGTCATCAGAGCGCCGATAACGAGCAGCCAGAACGCATAGTTGTTCGGCGTGTTCGCCGCGTAAGCGGCCTCGATGATCGCATCCTTCGAGTAAAAACCGGAAAAGCCCGTCAGATGCGGAATGCCGACGCCAGTGATCGACAGCGTGCCGATGACCATCGCCGCGAATGTCCACGGTATCTTCTTCCGCAGGCCGCCCATCGCGCGCATGTCCTGCTCGTGATGCATCGCGTGGATCACCGAGCCCGAGCCGAGGAACAGCAGGGCCTTGAAGAAAGCGTGCGTAAAGAGATGAAAGATGCCCGCGCCATACGCGCCGACGCCGCAAGCGACGAACATGTAGCCGAGCTGCGAACACGTCGAATAGGCAACGACGCGCTTGATGTCGTTCTGCACCAAGGCGACCGTTGCGGCAAAGAACGCGGTGATCGCGCCGATCAATGTCACAAACGCCAGAGCGTGCGGCGCCAACTCGAAGATCGGCGATAGTCGCGCCACCATGAACACACCGGCCGTCACCATCGTCGCCGCGTGGATCAGCGCCGAAACCGGGGTCGGACCTTCCATCGCGTCGGGCAACCATGTGTGCAGCAGAAACTGCGCTGACTTGCCCATCGCGCCCATGAACAGCAGCAGCGACAGCGTCGTCAGAATATCGACGTCATATCCGGCGAACAGGAACGTCTTGCCGGCGACGCCCGGGACCGCCGCGAAGATGGCGTCGAAATTCACCGTCCGGAAGACAAAGAACAGCCCGAAGATGCCGAGAGCAAATCCGAAATCGCCGACCCGGTTGACGACGAAGGCCTTGATCGCCGCGGCATTGGCGGCGGGCTTCTTATACCAGAAGCCAATCAGCAGATAGGATGCGAGACCGACACCCTCCCAGCCGAAGAACATCTGTATGAGATTGTCGCTCGTCACCAGCGTCAGCATCGCGAACGTAAACAGCGACAGATACGCGAAGAAACGCGACCGCGAATCGTCCTCGTGCATGTAGCCGATGGAATAAAGATGCACGAGCGACGACACTGTCGTCACCACGACAAGCATAACGGCCGTCAGCGTGTCGATCTTCAGCTTCCATGACACATCGAGTTCGCCGGACGTGATCCAGCGCAGCAACTGCACCGTGTGCGTTTCGTGCCCGAAGGCGACCTGGACGAAGACGATCCATGACAACACCGCCGCCAGAAACAAAAACGACGTCGTGATGATCTCGCTTGGCCGGTCGCCGATGATACGGCCGAACAATCCAGCGATCAGCGCGCCCGCGAGCGGCAGGAGAACGATCGTTGCGTAAATCATGCTCCGCCCCGCCTCAGCCCTTCATCATGTTGATATCTTCGACCGCGATCGACCCGCGATTGCGGAAGTAGACCACGATGATCGCCAGCCCGATGGCCGATTCAGCCGCCGCCACCGTCAGCACGAACAGCGCGAAAACCTGTCCGACGAGGTCGGCATTGAAATGCGAGAACGCCACCAGGTTGATGTTCACGGCAAGCAGCATCAGCTCGATCGACATCAGGATCACGATGACGTTCTTGCGGTTGATGAAGATGCCGAAGATCCCGAGCGTGAACAGGCACGCGGCGACCGTCAGATAATGTCCAAGCCCAATGGTCATTCCGCCGCCTCCGGACGTTTTGCTGGCGGAATCATCGATCCGCCACTCGGAACCTTGACGACCTCGAGACCCGTCTTCGGTCCGCGGGCCACCTGTTCCGCAATCGACTGCCGCTTGACGCGTTCGCGATGCTTGAGGGTCAGGACGATCGCTCCGATCATCGCGACCAGCAGGATCAATCCGGCGCTTTGGAAGAAGAAGACATACTTCGTGTAAATGATCTCGCCCAACGCCTGCGTGTTGGTGGTGGTGGCCGGTATCGGCGAAGCCGTGCTCATGGCCGGTGCCACGGCAAACCCGCGATAGCTGAAAAGCGCGATAAGCTCGACGAGCACGATGCCGCCGACGAGCGCACCCGCCTTGGCATTGTTGATGAAGCCGGCCTTCAGCGCCGCGAAATCGACGTCGAGCATCATCACGACGAACAGGAACAGCACCGACACCGCGCCGACATAGACGATAACGAGCAGCATCGCGATGAATTCGGCGCCAAGCAGAACGAACAGCCCCGCAGCATTGAAGAACGCCAGGATCAGAAACAGCACCGCGTGCACGGGATTCTTCGCAAGGATGACCATCGCCCCCGAGGCGACCGCCAACACCGCAAATAGATAAAAGAAACCAGCCGCAGCCATCGTCCGTCGTTCTTTCCGTTACCCTCGAGTGAGGGCGTTATCGATATTTCGCGTCGAGCGCGATGTTCTTCGCGATTTCACGTTCCCAGCGGTCGCCGTTCGCCAGCAGCCGCTCCTTGTCATAGAAAAGCTCTTCCCGCGTCTCCGTCGCGAACTCGAAATTCGGTCCTTCGACGATCGCATCCACCGGGCAGGCTTCCTGGCATAGCCCGCAATAGATGCACTTGGTCATGTCGATATCGTAGCGCGTCGTGCGCCGCGTGCCGTCGTTGCGCCGCGGACCAGCCTCGATGGTAATCGCCTGCGCCGGGCAGATCGCTTCACACAGCTTGCACGCGATGCAGCGCTCTTCGCCGTTCGGATAGCGGCGCAAAGCGTGCTCGCCACGGAAGCGCGGAGACAGCGGACCCTTTTCATACGGATAGTTCAGCGTCTTCTTCGGCGCGAAGAAGTAGCGCATCGTCAGCACGAACGCCGCCACGAACTCCGTCAGAAACAGGGATTTGGTCGCGCGCGCGACGTTCATGAGAGGAAGCCTCCAAACCGCAGAACTGCAGCCGTCACGACGACCATGACGAGCGACAGCGGCAGGAACACCTTCCATCCGAGCCGCATCAACTGGTCGTAGCGATAACGCGGAACGATCGCCTTCGCCATCGCGAACATGAAGAACACCAGGACGACTTTGATCAAAAACCAGAAGATCCCGGGAACCGCGTTCAGTGGCCACACGTCGAGAGGCGGCAGCCAGCCGCCGAGGAACAGGATCGTCGTCAGCGCGCACATTGTGGTGATCGCGACGTACTCACCCAGCATGTAGAGCAGATAGGGCGTCGACGAGTATTCAACCATGAACCCGGCGACGAGTTCGGATTCCGCCTCGACGAGGTCGAATGGCGGCCGGTTGGTTTCTGCCAGTGCCGAAATGTAGAACATGACGAACACGGGAAAGAGCGTCAGCCAGTGCCAGTCGAGCAGTGAATTCGTGAGCCCGAGACGTGTTCCGACGCCCGTCCTTTGAGCGTTGACAATATCGGTCACGTTCAGCGAGCCGACGCACAGAAGCACGCAAATGATGATGAAGCCGATCGAGACTTCGTACGAAACCATCTGCGCCGCCGAGCGCAGGCTGCCCATGAATGGATATTTCGAGTTTGACGCCCAGCCGCCCATGATGACGCCGTAAACGCCAAGGGACGAGATCGCCAGCAGGTAGAGTATTCCGACGTTCATGTCGGAGATCACCCATCGGCCCCAGCTGTTCTCGTTGACGGGGATGACGGCCCATGCCGAAAGCGCACACAGCGCCGTCGCAAGGGGCGCGAGCAGGAACACGACCTTGTCCGAGCCCGAAGGAATGACCGGCTCTTTCAGCACGAACTTCAGAAGATCGGCAAACGACTGCAACAGCCCGAACGGCCCGACGACGTTCGGTCCGCGCCGCATCTGCACCGCCGCCCAGACCTTGCGATCCATCAACAGCAGGAATGCGATGATGATGAGCAACGAAACCAACAGCAGCAAGGACAAGCCGACGAGCGCCAGCAGGTTCCAGCCGTAATCCGCCATGAATGTTTGCAGCGTCTCGATCATTGCTTTCTATTCCGCCGCGCTGAGTTTCTGTTCGCGGCTGCTTCTGAGCGCACTCATGCCCGCCATCACCGCTGACGCACGGGCAATCGCATTGGTCAGATAAAAGTCGCCGATCACCGAAGCGAAAGGCGCGGCTGTGACTTGCCCGGAAAGTTTGGCGAGCGTCTCAAGACCCGAGACGGCGCGCGTCTCGACCGCATCGACCGCCGCCAGCTGCGGCGCGGCGCGGTACATCGCGGCCCGAAGCTCTTTCAAGGTATTATAAGGAAGAGTCGCATCTACGCGCGACGAGAGCGCCCGGATGATCGTCCAGTCTTCCTTGGCGCTGCCCGGCGAGAACGCCGCCTTCACCGTTTGCTGCGCGCGACCCTCGGTGTTGACGTAGGTCGCGTGCTTTTCCGTGTAGGCCGCACCAGGCAGGATGACGTCGGCGCGCTCGGCGCCCCGATCGCCGTGGCTGCCCTGATAGACAACGAACGCCGAGCCGAGGCGCGACAGATCGCATTCGTCCGCGCCAAGCAGGAAGACGAGATCCATGCTCCCGCTAAGAATGCCGGCCGCATCCTTGCCGCCCTTGCCGGGAACGAACGCGAGATCGAGACCCGCCACGCGCCCGGCAGCCGTGTGCAACACGTTGAAGCCGTTCCACGATGCGTCCTTGCCCGCGCACGCGGCGATAGCGACGCGCGCCGCCAGCGACAGAACCGCGAGCCCGTCGGGACGTGCAAAAGCACCTTGCCCGACGATCACCATCGGCCGCTTGGCATTTTTCAGGACGTCGGCAAACGCATGTTTTCCGTTCGCCAGTTCGGCCAGCGTCTCCGGCCCGGCGCCGAGATACTCATAAGGGTATGTCAGATCGACCTTGGCGCCGATGAGCGCGATCTTTGCGTGCGTCGAGCGCCAGCCCTTGCGGATGCGCGAATTGAGAACCGCCGCTTCGAGACGCGGGTTGGAACCGACGATCAAAATTGCATCAGCGTGCTCGATGCCCTCGATCGAGGAATTGAAGACATAGCTGCCCCGGCCGAGCTTCGGATCGAGCTTGTCGCCCGCCTGACGGCAATCGATCGACGTGACGCCGAGACGCCCGAGCAGATCCTTCAGCGCGAACATTTCTTCCGCACCCGCAAGATCGCCGGCAATCGCGCCTATCTTCGAGGCGTCCGTCGCCTTGAGTTTCTCCGCCACGAGATCGAGAGCTTCATCCCAGCTCGCCGGTTCGAGGCGTCCGTTTTTGCGGATATACGGCTGATCGAGGCGCTGGATTTTCAAACCGTCGGCGACATGCCGCGTCTTGTCGGAAATCCATTCTTCATTCACGGCATCGTTGTTGCGCGGCAGAATGCGCATGACGGCGCCGCCGCGCGTATCGACCCGAATGGCCGAACCGACAGCATCCATCGCGTCGATGGTTTCCGTGGACTCCATTTCCCACGGCCGGGCGCTGAAAGCCCACGGACGATGCGTCAGGGCGCCGACCGGGCAGAGATCGACGGCGTTGGCGCTCATTTCCGACATGATGCCGCGTTCGAGGTACGTCGTGATTTCCGCGTCCTCGCCGCG